>LVWS01000035.1 GCA_002083365.1 Nitrospira sp. SG-bin1
CCTACGTCTATGTGATTTTTGAAGACCGGACCGATCTCTACTGGGCCAGAAGTCGTGTTCTGGAATATCTTCAGAAGCTCACCGGCAAGTTGCCGATCGGTGTCACGCCGACACTGGGGCCGGATGCGACCGGTGTCGGGTGGGTCTATCAGTACGCGTTGGTGGACGAGTCGGGGACGCACGACCTCGCACAGCTCAGGAGCCTTCAGGATTGGTATCTACGGTATCAACTGGCGAGTGTACCTGGTGTAGCGGAAGTCTCATCGATCGGTGGATTCGTCAAACAGTATCAAATCGAAGTGGACCCCAACGTATTAGCGGCTTATCGGCTGCCCATCACAACCGTGATCGAAGCGGTTCGCAACAGCAATGCGGAGGTGAGTGGCCGGGTTTTGGAGATGGCCGGCACTGAATACGTGATTCGAGGGCGAGGCTATCTGCGATCGGTTGACGAGATTGAACTGATTCCCGTCGGCACAGATGGACGAGGCACGCCGATCCTGGTGCGAGACATCGGGCATGTCCAACTCGGGCCGGATCAGCGGCGAGGCATTGCCGAATTGGACGGCAAGGGCCAGACCGTCGGCGGGATCGTGATCATGCGGGCCGGAGAGAACGCGCTCACCGTGATCGAGCGGATCAAATCCAGGCTGAAAGAAATTACCCCCGCTTTGCCCGAAGGCGTACACATTGTCCCTACCTACGATCGATCCGACCTCATTCATCGCGCGATCGCCGTCCTCCGCGAGAAACTGGTTGAAGAAAGTGTGATCGTGAGCCTGATCGCATTGGTCTTTCTGTTTCATGTTCGAAGCGCTCTGGTCGCCATCCTCATCTTACCGGTTGCGGTATTGCTGGCCTTTATTCCGATGGCCTACTTGAACATTACGTCCAACATCATGTCACTGGGCGGGATCGCCATCGCCATCGGAGCCATGGTCGATGCCGCGATTGTGATGGTCGAGAATGCCCATAAACGGCTGGAGCAATCCCCCTCGGGCAACCGAGCTGAGATCATCATTGCTGCCGCGAAAGAGGTCGGGCGGCCCCTATTCTTTTCACTGCTGGTGATCGCTGTGTCGTTCCTGCCGATCTTCGCATTGGAAGCGCAGGAAGGACGGCTCTTCACGCCGCTGGCCTACACCAAGACCTTTTCGATGCTCTTTGCCACCGCGCTTTCGGTGACATTGGCGCCGGTGTTGATGGTGTTGTTGATTCGTGGCCATATTCGAGCGGAAGCCAAGAATCCGCTGAACCGGTGGCTCATTGCCCTGTATCGGCCCATCCTCTCAGGCGCCCTGCGAGTTCGGTGGCTGACCGTGGGAGTAGCAGTCGCGGCAGTGGCCCTTACGGCGCCGGTGTTCTCTCGACTCGGCGCGGAATTCATGCCGCCGCTGAATGAAGGGACAATTCTTTACATGCCGACCACCGTCCCGGGTCTTTCTATCCCCGAAGCGACGAAGGTCTTGCAGGTTCAAGATCAGTTGCTCACGACCTTTCCGGAAGTGGAACGGGTATTCGGAAAAATGGGGAAGGCTCCGACCGCCACTGATCCAGCCTTTGTGGGAATGGCCGAGATTACGGTCACTCTCAAGCCGGAAGCGCAGTGGCGGCCAGGCATGACCTGGGACCGGTTGCTGGATGAGATGGATGCGAAGCTGCGCATCCCTGGATTTCCGAACATCTGGTGGATGCCGATCCAGACTCGCACGGAAATGATCACGACGGGTGTCCGAAGTCCGGTCGGCATCAAAGTGCTGGGGCCGGATTTGAAGACAATCGAGCGAATCGGCCTAGAAATCGAGCAGGCCTTGGCGACCGTGCCGGGCACCAAGAGCGCCTTCGCCGAACGGCTCAATGAGGGCTATTACTTGGATTTAATCGTGAACCGACGTGAGGCAGCCCGCTATGGCCTGACGGTTGGCGATGTGCAAACGGTGATCACCTCGGCCATCGGAGGGGAAACGGTGACCACCACAGTGGAGGGACGGGAACGGTATCCGGTCAATGTTCGCTACAAGCGCGAGTTGCGCGACGATCCGGATCGGCTCAAACGAGTCCTGATTCCCACGCCGACCGGCGCGCAGATCCCGCTTGGCCAAATCGCGGAGATGGTGATCACGCAGGGGCCTCCGTCGATCGCGGATGAGGCGGGATCGCTGGCGGGTCTGGTCTCGGTGTCGGTCAGCGGACGAGACTTGCGCGGCTACGTGGAGGACGCTCAACGAGCAGTCCGCGAGCTGGTCACGCTTCCATCCGGCTACCGGCTGATCTGGACTGGGCAATACGAGCATCTGGTGCGGGCAGAAGAGCGGTTGAAGCTGGTAGTCCCTGTGACGCTCGCCGTGATTCTGTTGCTCCTGTATCTCAATTTCCGATCGCTCGCGAAATCGCTGATCGTGCTTTTGTCCGTCCCCTTCGCTGTGATCGGAGCCATCTGGTACCTCTATTACCTCGACTACAACCTCAGCGTGGCAGTGTGGGTGGGCATCATCGCGCTGGCCGGCGTGGCGGCGGAGACGGGCGTGGTGATGCTCGTCTATCTCGATGAAGCGTATGAACGGCGCGTGTGCGAAGGTCGAATGATAACGGCGCAAGACCTCCGCGACGCCATCATGGAGGGAGCCGTTCAGCGAGTGCGGCCCAAAATGATGACGGTGGCGGCGATCATGGGCGGGTTGCTCCCTATCATGTGGACCACCGGCACAGGCGCAGACGTGATGAAACGGATTGCCGCGCCGATGATCGGCGGGATGGTGAGTTCGACGGTGTTGACGTTGCTGGTGATTCCGGTACTGTATGCCTTGTGGCGGGTCAGATCCTTGCCGGCCAATGAGAGCAGACAAGTGCCATGATACTCATATGCAGGTTATTGTTTTTGGTGATGCCTGCTGAATCTCCAGCTGAATGCGCCTCGTGTTATGCGAAGATGGATCGTGATTGACATCGGAGGATAATGGAATTGTGAGATACGCTATTAAGGAGTTCATCAGCCGTGACTCTAGCCGTATCTTTGTCATAGCGGTCATCCTCAACTACCCTTGGGAGCGGGTTCAGTCCAGTCTCTACCTTACGAAAGATGGAACTGCTATCCCTTGGTGGCACTGCATGCTCGCGAGTTTCGGTGACGGTCTCCTCGTCCTGCTCATGTTCTGGGCCGGCCAGGTTGTCTTTGGTAACCCGGCATGGTTTGGCCGTCCTGGCCTACGAGGCTATCTGCTCATGGCTGTTACCGGACTGGTTCTGATCATTCCACTGGAGTGGCTCATGATTTCGAGGATGGAGTGGTGGAGCTATACCGCACAGATGCTGCTGATTCCGGGAATGGCAGTGGGCGTCACCCCGGTGGCGCAGATGCTAGTGCTCCCACCGTTGATCTTCCGCGTCGCCGCGATGTTGTGCAAGAAGAGTTGTCCCGATCATAGACAAGTTGTCTAAAATTCGATCCAGGAATTCTGCATTTCCCAAAGAGGCCCTTCCTATATCCTGTAATTCCGCGAATCTCTCCATCATTGGGCTCCGACATTCCCCAGGTCTGCATCTTGCGAGACTTTACTTCGAACAGGATGTCTGTGGGAGTCGTCCTCGTCACTTTGCAATCAGGAATGCGCCGATATCCTGCTACCTTGAGTTCTTGAAGTGCATAAAAGAAAGTCGTGTATCGGTGGCTTTTCTCGTTATAAACAGCTATTGACCAAGGAGGGCAAGTCATGTAAATTCGTGCTACTTTCTTAGTAATCGTAGCATGACATGAAGAAGCTAGTACGCTTCGGCGTTTCTCTGGATAACGATTTACTGGACACCTTCGATCGTGCGATCGCCCTCCGTTGCTACACGAACCGTTCAGAAGCCTTGCGAGATTTAATCCGCAATACCCTGGTGGATCAGCAGTGGGATAACGACAAGGAAACGGTTGGCACGATCACCTACGTGTACAACCACCATGTTCGATCGCTCAGTGACAAACTCACTGATCTTCAGCATCACTACCATCAGCTGATTCTCTCCGGTATGCACGTTCATCTTGACCACGATAATTGTCTCGAAGTTTTGGTTTTGCGGGGGAAAGGGTATGAAATCAAGAAGATTTCAGACTCATTGATCAGTATGAGAGGAGTCAAGCACGGCAAACTGACAATGACCACGACCGGAAAAGGATTGAGCTGAAGTGCGCGTCTGCGTCATCGATGGTTGCGGGGGAGGGCTGGGTACTCCACTGATTCTGGGACTTCGGCCCCTTGCCGAACAAGGCCATGAACTCATTGGCATTGGAACTAACGAAGTGGCAAGGCGTACGATGGCGCAGGCGGGCGCGGGGCAGGTCGCCGTCAGCCAGGGTGTTGTCATGAAAGAGATTGAGACGGCCGACCTCATCCTTGGATCGTTAGGTATTATCTTGCCCGGTTCCTTGAGGGGGGAGATCACAACTGAGATTGCAGAGGCAGTCTTGCAGGTGCCGGGGCGAAAACTCCTGTTGCCAGTTAATCACCGAGGTATCGAAATCGTTGGAGCCCAGTCGAGGCCCCTGCGGATTTTAATCGATTCCGCGATTCACCAAGTTCGTTCGACTCTCAAAACTGGGTCTTGAGACTCAAGAGAATTTGTACTGAACAAGTCTAGTGCGAGCCGGGCCACGAAGGTCTGCGCTGGTTGTACAAGCAGCCGTAGGATCTTCGTGGGGCGTTCCAACGCCCACACGTTGCCTGTTAAGAATGAACGTGTGGCTCTTCCCAATTCCGTCGCTCTCTTGGCAGTATGTCAGCCTTATCGTCTCACTGCTAGGGTTGTTACTAGCTCCCCTCCTGTCTTTTGCACATGAACCACCCGAGGAAGAAACGGTCATCACTCTACCCGATGTCGCAGTCCATGGAGAGCGGCCTATTTCGGCTTCTTCTGAACGTATCATCACTGAACAAGATATTAAACTTGTTCCTATTGATCGTCCTGGGAATCTCCTCCGCCTCGTTCCTGGACTCATTACTCTGAATCCCTCTGGGGGGCCGGGTAAGGCCGACAATTTCTTGCTCCGCGGATTTGACGCGGACCATGGAACGGACGTCGCCGCCTTTGTGGACGGCATGCCTATCAATCTTCGAAGTCATGCGCATGGCCAAGGATGGCTGGATCTGAATTTTCTGATCCCTGAGACGATGAAAGCTGTCGAGGTTCATAAGGGACCATACCAAGTCCAGTATGGTGACTTCGCAACGGCTGGCGCGATCAACTTCGTCACTCGTGACGTGGTGGAGGAAGGAGTGGTACAGGCCACAGGCGGACAATTCGGTACACAACGTCACCTCCTCATGTTTTCACCAACCCGCGACCGTGTGCGGTCTTTAGTCGCCGCAGAAGGGTTTTACACGGATGGGCCTTTTCTGAATGATCTCAAGGCACCGCGATTCAATGGCTTGCTCAAACTCACCATGAATCCTACGTCGCGATCTGAGCTGAGCTTCACCGGGACTCAGTACGTCAGTCGCTGGAACGCCTCGGGCCAGATCCCATTACGCGAAGTACAAGCAGGCCGCTTAGACCGGTTCGGCGCCATTGATCCGTCCGAAGGAGGGCGGACGCAGCGGACTACCGGAAACCTCCGCTTTCATCACGACAATGTATTTGGGGGGACGGCGTTCGCGGAAGTATATTTCCAGTATTATCGAGCGGACCTGTTAACGAACTTTACGTTTTTCTTAGATGATCCGATTAATGGAGACGGTATCGAGCAAAACGATCGGCGATATGTATACGGCGGGGACGTCGGCTATCGTCAAAACGGTGATGTTTTTGGTGTAGCGAGTGTTGCCACGCTTGGAGTCCAGAGCCGCGTGGATGACATCGATGTTCGGCTTGGAACACAACGACAAGGTATGAGGCTAAGTACCACCTCTGACAGTGCAGTCCATGAAGCCTCGTACTCACCCTATCTGAAGCTGGAATTGCAGCCGATTGAGTGGATTCGGTTTGTGGGAGGGGCGCGAGCCGACTTCTTCCAGTTCAAAGTCACGGATCGATGCCCTGTTGGTTGCCTCTTGCATCCCCAAGGCACGACCACAGATGTAATACCCAGTGCCAAAGGGAATTTTATTCTCGGGCCCTGGTTCGGGACCGAACTCTTCATAAATGCAGGAACGGGATTCCACAGTAATGATGCCAGAGCAGTCGTGAGCAACGTCGCTGTTCCAACATTGCCACGCGCCACCAGCTATGAAGTTGGGGTTCGGACGCGGCAATGGAACGAGCGAGTTGAGTTGACCACCTCGCTCTGGACCATGGATCTGTCTTCGGAACTGGTGTTTAATGGCGATACTGGGACTACCGACATCCGGGGAGCCTCGCGTCGATATGGAATTGAAGCCGGAGCTCGACTGCGTCCCTTGGAATGGCTCACATTTGCCGGGAGCCTCACCTTCGCACACGCTGAATTCAGGGATACGGGGGAAGCCATTCCACAGGCCCCGCTGATGACCGGGAATGCCGAGATCACCGCAAGGCTTCCCAATGGATTCTCGACGTCGCTTCGGATGATCCATCTCGGCCCGCGACCATTGATCGAGGATCGATCCGTGCGTTCCCAGCCGTTTACAATTTTCAACTTCGCTGGCCGCTATCGTCCTCCCACCGGGCGATGGCGGCAGTTCGAATTATTCTTGAGCATCCAAAATCTGCTGAACAGTCAATGGCGGCAGACTCAATTATTTTATGAATCCCGTCTCGCAACCGAATCCACACCCGTTGGCGATATTCATTTCACCCCCGGCACGCCTCGCATGGTAATGGGTGGGGTAGCCTGGTATTTTTGACCGATGAGCTGGAGCCGACATAAAAGTGTTGAGCCAGTCAGAACCAACTTGATTTAGGTAATCGGATCATCATAATAGAAGATTACCAAGGCCCTGCTCATAGTAGCTCTCAGTCGCCTGCTGTTGTGCGTAATCCCACTATGGGAAACATCCCGCATCAACCGGGTCACTCACATCGTGACGACGCTGCCTCTTGTGCTACGTGTAAGGCGTCAGTCAACTTGTCAGCGATTTGCTGCTAACCTTTCTATGTTTTGCCACTTCGGGACGCTGGGCTTCGAAAGCTGGCAGCTTCCACACTCGCTGTTTCATCCTCCGCACATTCAATCTTAACGATTCAGAACAGCTGAAGCGGTAGTGCCTCGACTAAAGAGTAGCCGTCTTTCAAGCTTGACACGTCTGGACGTCATCACACGGTTAAGTGTCCGTTGTGCGAGAGCGCGGCTCACGTCATTTATTCTTTCAGCGCGCGGCATTAAGGTGATCCTGCATATTGGGTGTGGTCACCTGGGGTGCTGTTGTTGTCAATATCGGACTTGAAAGGATTTATAGCACGTGCAGGCGTCTGGTGCGGTAAGGTTGATTTAGGTACCCCCACCCTTATGGACCGGACTCCGATGTGTTGGTAATGGCTGAGAAGGAACACACTAGCTCATTGGGCGCTGGCCGGTGATGGTGTCACTTTCTTCCAGTGGTATGTGCCGCCGTGTTCTTTCGGCGGAATATTGTTTCGCGTATCGTTTTCAAATCCGGCCCCAGCACCTTGATCCCGACCGGGCTCCGGACCCCGGTCGTGATCATTTCCGTGCGAGTCTGGATCGGCATCCACCAGATGTTCGGGAAACCCGGGATGCGCAGTTTGGCATCCATCTCATCGAGCAACCGGTCCCAACAGACCTTCATTGATACCTACAGCAAGATCGGGTTTGCGAAACTGTACGATCGCAAGACGCCGGTGACGGCTGCGGAGCTTCTCAATGACCGCGTTCTGCCCTTCTTCGAACAGTACGAGATTCCGCTGAACCGCATCCTCACCGACCGCGGCACGGAATACTGTGGGGCCCCAGAGCGCCATGAATACGAACTGTACCTCGCCGTGGAGAACATCGATCACACGCGCACCAAGACGCGCCGTCCGCAGACCAACGGAATCTGTGAACGATTCCACAAGACGATGTTGAACGAATTTTACCGGGTGGCATTCTGCAAGAAGATCTATTCCACATTGGAAGAGCTCCAGGCGGACTTGGATGCGTGGATGCAGGAGTATAACGAACGGCGGCCTCATCAGGGCCGTTGGTGCTATGGGAAGACGCCCATGCACACATTCATCGACAGTGTGCCGCTCGCGAAGGAGAAAATATTGGCAGCCTAACCCGGGACGGACTCGCTGTCTGTCAGATGAAGTCTTGAGTTATACAATAAAATTGATCTGATTCAGTAGGCTACAGGCTGGTGAAACCGGCTTATGTGTTCGTGAACGACCCTAACGATCTAGGCGCTGGGATAAAACGCCTCCGGGTCAAGCGACGAGGCTTCCCATAGCCATTCCGATAGCCGCGCGCATCGAGCGGAGACCGACGCTGCGATTTCTGACGCCCCAAGAACCCACTGACTTCCTGCTCCAGCACCTGCTGGATAAAGCCTTGCACGTGGCCACGGACCCAGGTTTCCAAGTTCTCCCACCTCACACTTGACCTCACGAGCCGTTGTGCTTTGCTGCTCCATGGCTGTGTCGTCCTCCTCTCTGGCTGAGCATCTCAGCCGGTTGGGTTTGGTCACCCGCGAGGATACACCGCCTTCATCTCATTTACACACCTACTGCTTATGCCTCTGTCTGACTCGCGAAACTCTATACTGGCGAAACATAGTTATTCTTACCTCGGGTAGCAGTCCCCCAGAATCATGTCCTCCTGCTAAGATTGGCACTATTGGAAGTGAGATGAAGCACCGACAGTCGCGGGAAGGGTCTCCTTTATTACATGAATCGCTTCGGGGATCTCGAATCTCGTGCCCATCATTCATGAACCGAAACTTTCCACTGAATTAGAAGTGGTAGGATAGTCCTCCGACAAAATGACTATTGTGATAATCAGCTTTGATCGATGCGAACCCAGCGCCATTTCCGAAGTCGAACGTCGCTTGATTGTATTTGTATTCCCCGAACAGTCCAACACGTTCGGTGAAGAAATAGCGCACACCGCCCAAAAGGTTAAGGCCCGGCACGGCGTTGTCGGACGAGCTGATATTCCCTCCGTCAATATTTGACAGATTTGCAAAGAAAACCCCGAGTCCTACGCCGCCATACGGCTGCAGCCGGCAAAACTCCCGCTCATATCGAGTTTCGTAGCTTACTTTTCGTTCCGTGGCTCCCGGCCCGGGTTGCTTCTCCGCTCGCGTCTCCGTTCGCTCGGTTTTTAATTCACAGGCGAAGTTCAGTCGCCCGATAAGATTGAACGCCAAAGTTGTGACCCGAAGATGACTTCCAGGGGTTTGATCTCTCTGCTCCACATGAGGAGTTGTGTTATACGCTTCCATCTCCACGCCTAGCCAATCCAATCGATCACCGAAGAAATGGCCTAGTTTCCCGCCGTATACGACCGAATCCGCAAGGTTACGATCAGGTCTACTAACGCCGCCCACGTCTACATTAGAGAGCGCCCCTTCGAACGTATATCCACCGAACCCTGCGACGTAGGTTTCGCTCGGGCTTATTCGTTTGTATTCGATTATCGGTGCAGGCTCCGCAATCCCGGATGTCGCCACTGGCTGCGAATGGGTGATCGGAACCAGCAGGACCGTGAAGGCCCCCCAAGTCAATAACGCTGTGCCATATATGGACGACCGTTCTCGCTTCATGCGGGCACCTCCATTTGAATAGTACATAGCGTAGTAAAATAGCCACTGGTGAACCATCGCGGCCAAACTCATTCGTCTCGACTTCTGAACTCACTCATAAAGCCATAACACAACTCTTGGACGTAGTCGTTTAGTCTTTCCTATGACTCGTCATTCATTACTACAGTTTCAATCCCATACTCTTCCCACCGGACCATCGCACCATACCCTCTGTTACCGAGCCCCACTTTCTTACCGTTCGCCTGACTTTTAACGAGCATACGTCTCCAACAGCGACCGGAACGTTGCCATAGATTTTCCAGCTGCGATTATAGAGATTCGTTGCCGTTCCATAGCCGGTGCGGGAGCTGCCGCGCAACTTTTCCGAAGCAGGACTTCATCGTTCATAGGCCCGAAGACAGGGAACCGGCGTAATGCCAAGGTCATGGCTAGGGTGCATTGTAGAACGGCGATCAACGAGACTACAACCCACTCTTGCACGATCCGAGGCCAAATACAAACGGCGGACCGTGAGTTATTTGTTCTCGATACTCGGGCCATGGTGCAAGTGGTTGTGGCAGACAACGCCGATCCAACGAATCCTGCGAGTGAGCTCGGCAAAGACTTCGGCCCGTTTGAGAAGGAAAGTATGACCGGCCAAAATCAAAGCGCTCACCGTCGAACAATGGGCAGCGTTCCTTTCTGTTGCGGTCAAGACTTGGCGCCGTCGGTCTTCATTTTTCCTGAAGGTGTCCGGTGGAATGAAAGAAATGTTAGGGTGTAGAAGTTAGAACTTGATCTGACAGTCCGGTAGAGTCCTCCCCTTCACGAAAGGAGTGAGGGTGATGAAGACGGAACAGAAGATCATCAAGATGAAGGTGGGTGTGTTGGAATTGGCGAAGCAACTCGACAATGTCTCGAAGGCCTGTCGTTTGATGGGGCATAGCCGAGACAGCTTCTATCGCTTCAAAGCACTCTATGAGCCGGGCGGGGAGGCCGCGTTGCAAGAGATTTCCCGTCAGAAACCGCTGCTCAAGAACCGAGTGCCAGCGGAGGTGGAACAGGCCATTATGGCCATAGCGGTGGCCCAACCGGCGTGGGGCCAAGTGCGGGTGGCCAATGAACTGCGCAAGCAGGCGCTGACGATCTCCCCCGCGGGTGTCCGGTGCATCTGGCTCCGGCATGATTTGGAAACCATGCGGAAACGGCTCAAGGCGTTAGAGGCCAAGGTGGCTCAAGAAGGGCTGGTCTTGACGGAAGCCCAGGTCGTCGCCCTGGAGAAGGGGACGGCGGATAAAGAAGCCCACGGCGAATTTGAGAGCGAATGTCCGGGCTACTGTGGCGCTCAAGATACCTGCTATGTGGGCACCTTGAAGGGGGTCGGCCGGATCTATCAGCAGACCTTCATCGACACCTACAGCAAGGTGGGCTTTGCAAAGCTGTACGATCGGAAGACGCCAGTGACGGCAGCCGACTTACTCAATGACCGAGTCCTGCCGCTCTTCGACCAGCATGAAATTGCCCTGAATCGCGTGCTCACCGATCGAGGCACCGAGTACTGCGGCGCCCCTGAGCGCCACGAATACGAACTCTACCTAGTGTAGTGCATCTAACGCTTCTTGACATTTAACGACTTTGGCCCAAATGCGTTCCGCCGACGCAGTCCATGTAAAGACACGGGGATTCTGGTTGTGAAGGTTCAGGTACTCGTGGATGGTGGCAATGAGTTCACGGACGTTGCGAAAGCTGCCCCGGCGAATGCGCTTGTCCGTGGGTCTCGGAACCACCGTTCCACGATGTTCAGCCACGAACTGGATGTGGGGATAAAATGCAGATGGAAGCGCGGATGCCGGCGCACCCAGCTCTTCACACGAGGATGTTTGTGCGTCCCATAGTTGTCCACGATGAGATGCAGATCGAGATGGGACGGGGTCTCGGCGTCAATCTTCTTGAGGAACCGGATGAACTCCTGATGCCGATGCCGCGGCAGGCAATCGCCGATCACGTTCCCATCGAGCAGGTTCAGCGCCGCAAACAAGGTCGTTGTGCCATGGCGTGTATAGGCGTGCGTTCGGGTCCCACAGCGGCCCTTCTTCCTCGGAAGGCCAGGCTGGGTGCGGTCGAGGGCTTGGATCTGGCTTTTCTCATCCACGGAGAGCACCACGGACTTGTCCGGAGGATTGAGATACAGCCCCACCACGTCATAGAGCTTTTCGACAAACTGGGTGTCACGGCTGAGCTTGAACATCTTGCTCAGATGAGGCTTGAGTCCATGCTGCTTCCAGATGCGGCGCACCGTGGCTTCGCTGACCCCGTGCGCATCCGCCATGGTCCGGGTACTCCAGCGTGTCGCAGCGGGCGGGGTGGTGTGCAGGGTCGCCTCAACGATCCTGCGGACCGTCCGAGCCGGAATGCGGGGAAGACGACCGGGACGGGGCGCATCGTGCTCGAGTCCAGCCACACGCAGCCCCAAGAACCGTTCACGCCACAGTTGCACCGTGGGCCGCGAGATTCCCAACTGCCGCGCAATGTCCTGACTCAGCATCCCGTCAGCAGCCAGCGTGATGATCTGGGCTCGTTGCACGACACGCAGGGGCAGGCTCTTCGCATGAGCCCACGCGGTCAGCGTCGAACGCTCCTCAGGCGACAACACGATAGGCGGGGCCAGATGCATGCCGCAATACCTATCGGCCATGACTCCTATTGTCAAGTTATTTATGACGCATTATACTAGCTCATTGGGCGCTGGCCGGTGATGGTGTCACTTTCTTCCAGTGATACGTGCCGCCGTGTTCCTTCGGCGGAATATTGTTTCTCGTATCGACTCGGGTGTACCACCAGATCCCCTTGGCTTGCGTGCCGTCTTCCGAGAGGACAACCTCGAACCCGCCTTCGCGATCGTTGCCGGGCTGATGCCAGGTACCTTGCCACAGTCGGTTCTCGATTTTTGTTGTGGTAAACCGTCCGCCCTGCCAGGTATAGGGGCCGTTTCCGTTCTTGTCCAACGTCGCCTTGTAGCGTCTTTCGTCCTCGACTTCGAGAATATCCCAGTCCCCGCTCACATTTTGCGTCGCGGCAGCAGCACCATTCACCAGCTTTTGCGATTCTGTGGCCGTCGGCAAAGCCAGAGGGCCTCCAAGTTGAGCGGATCGAAACGATTCATGCCACGACAACAACTGCCATCGGCCGGCGCGACGTTCGAGCACACCGGTTTCCCTCAGCGGGAGCACGGTTCGCTTGACCGCGGACCCTTCACCGACGTAGCGGATGTAATCGAGCTCCATCGTAAACCAGGCCAAGTCTCCTTTTGTCCAGACTTTGAGTTCATTGATCGGAATCTCGATCCTCTGGGCATTGACGAATTCCTCCCGCATTTCTCGTTCGAACTCGGGCCAGCCGACGTATTTTCTCCCACCGACGGAGTAACTGACGATATCGGCATCATGCGCCATCAGGCGAGAAAGCGTCGGGAGATCTTTTTCGGCATTGGCGCGCACCATCCTGCGAATGGCGGTTTCTGGATCGGGAGGTTCTGACGCCATCACAGTTGGAGCGAGACAGATGAGAAAGAGCAGGCTTCTACAAATAAGCGATCCCGCATGGCGCATAGAAGACTCCATGTGCTTGATACGCATCAAATGATGCAGGAAAAGTATACGGCCTGGTGAGCCATGTCAACAGCGAAGTACCACCTGAACGACCGACGAGCCACGACCCCTTCGCTGAAGGTAACGCTAATTGTTGAGCGAGAACTGACTTGACTCGAATTGCCGGATTTGTCATAAGAGTATCAAATGGGTCTCCAATCATACATAGTAGTCATAATAGTTCTGAGTCTTCTCTTGTTGTGTATAGTCCCACTGATGGGAAGTATGTCGCACCAGTCGGGTCACCTTCATCACCATGACGACACTGCCTCTTGCGTGACGTGTATGGCATCAGTCGACTTGTCAGCGTTATTCTTCCTCCTAACCCTTTTGGGTCTTGCGACTTCATTGGCCCCTGTGCTTCCAAAACTATTAGCCCCGCGCTCGCCGTTTCACCCTCCACGCTTCCGGTTTTACTGATTCCCTAAATCTGGTATCGACGGCCGCCTTGACGAAAACGTAGGCCGTCGTTATTTGCGCGCGTTCACCATGAGGGAATGCGTCGCGACATCGCTACACGGTGGAGTCTCTGCTGCGGGATAGCGGCTCATGTCATCTATTTTTTCAGCGCGTGGCATTAAGGTGATCCTCCTGCTGTTGGGTGTGGTCACCGTGAGTGGTCTCGTGGTCCATATCGGACCGGAAAGGATTTATAGAACATGCGTGAGTCTCGGGGCAGTGGGGTTGGTTGTTATGCTTGTACCGTCGACTGCGATGTATCTCCTTGATTGCGTCGGCTGGCAACTCACCTTAGGACGCCACAAAGCCGTTGTGCCATTTGCTCGGCTATTTATGATCCGAACGGCCGGTGAACTGGTCAACGCGACGACCCCGGCCGCCTATGTCGGCGGAGAACCTCTCAAAGCGAGTTTACTCAAGACATTCTCCGTCCCGATGGTCGATGGATTGGCGTCAGTCATCGTTGCCAAGACGACTATGACGATCGCCCAAATCATCTATATTTTTATTGGCATCGGCTTAAGCATCGGCGTTTTGGTTCCCTCCGCATCGGCATCGACTGAGTACCTTTCCGGCCTTACCGTCATCGTCAGTTTGGGGCTCCTTCTGTTCGCCACTGCTCTGTTTATTGTCATTCAACGCCAAGGACTCTTCGCCGTCATGTTTTATGCCATGGCGCAATGCGGGATTCGGATCACGGCTCTTGAAGCCAAACGCGAGAAGTTACTCGCGCTCGATGAGGCGATCGTGGAATTTTATACCCGTAATCGAGCGTCTTTTTTTCTCTCTGCCGGCGCGTTTTTCGGCGGTTGGTTGGTCGGTGCCCTCGAAGCTTATGTGATTGTGCGGTACCTCGGAGAACCGATCGATATCGTGACGGCGCTGTCCATCGATGCCTTGACCACCCTCATAAAGGGAGGGACGTTTTTCGTTCCTGGCAGTATCGGCGCGCAAGAGGCGGGGACGCTGATACTGCTGAGGGCCTATGGCTATAGCGACGTGACGGGGATGACCTTTGCCATCCTGCGCCGGGTGAGAGAACTGGTATGGATCGGCATTGGCGCGTTGTGCTTAGTGTTCATCATGAAGGTGGAGCGGCTGACCGAACAAACCGATCGTTCTTAACCAGGCAACAAGAGAGGGGATTTTATGGCAAGACAGATCATTCAAATCACACCTGCAGACGGTTGGCAGGCCGTCTATGCGATTCAGCCTCACCGCAACAAGAATAATCCGGTCTGGATTGCTCCATTGGCCTGTTGGGCGCTGGTACAGCAGGAAAAGGGGCGATTGGTGGTGGGTCTGGATTCGACCCTCTCGTTTTGCGACCAGGGCGACAACTTCCTTGGTTATTTATCGCCGTGCGAGCGACCCGATGAGTGGAGGGAGAAAGCTCTTCAGTATCTGAAACAGCCGGACACACATAAGCGTCACGTCTAAGGAGAGAAATACTCTCCCATCATGGACAGGATTGTCTGTGGGCGAATGCTTGGAAGTCCGCATTCCCATATCACGATGATAACAATTTACCCAGGAAGGAGTGCCTCAATGAGAATTGGAGCTGGAAGCATCATTGTCCTGTGTATAGTCGCCACAGCAGTCAGTGCGTGTCAGTTATGGCAAGGCCCGCTGTTATCTGCTCCGTCCGGAACCGATGACCTCGCAGCTCGCCACAACAAAGCCGGAATTCAAGCGTACAAGCAAGAGCAGTGGAACCGGGCGACGGAACAATTCGAGGCAGCAGTCAAGATTGCGCCGTCGCTCGCGGAAGCGCATTACAACCTGGGCATGGTGCTCTACAGACAAGGGAAAGATGCGGACGCCAAGCTGCACTTCATCAAAGCGAGGGATTTGGCACCTGAGAACGACGTCATCGAGAACGCCCCGCCGTTCACCAGAGTAGAGGCGCCATCCAGGTCAAGCGGCTATCAGGGTATGTCGGGCGGACAGGGCCATAGTCATTAATGAGTGGAATGCACCGGTCTGTGGACGTAGTCGGTTCGAGGAGTCAGCCTGCTTTGAGGGGGGTGGATATTCGATCAAAGGCCTGCCTGAAAAGGAGGGTTCATTATGAGCCGTTGTACACTCGAATGTTCCCATCAGCGAGGGGAATGTCACTTTGTCTTCTTCACAGGGTTGGTCATCTGGTTGCTGATTCCATTGTCCGTGTCCAGCGCATCGGAGGCGGAA
Organism: Nitrospira sp. SG-bin1; assembly: GCA_002083365.1. Lineage (NCBI taxonomy): Bacteria > Pseudomonadati > Nitrospirota > Nitrospiria > Nitrospirales > Nitrospiraceae > Nitrospira > Nitrospira sp. SG-bin1. The sequence goes on from LVWS01000035.1 coordinate 15,935, forward strand.
TTGGCCTTCCGCATTTCGGCAGACATGGCTGGGACGCTGGAGCCAGGGTCTCATGAAATGAACAGGAAGTCGCAGGAGACGTACGATCTCAGCGGTGAGTGGGACATCCTCGAGGTCGAAGAAAGTCGAACGTATCGTGCCACGCTCGATCGACAGGGCAATGGCCCCTATACGTGGCAAGACGGACTATTCAAGACAACGAGCTTTGTAGATCGTCGGTGGCGAGGCACTTGGAAACAAACCGGGAATGATCGCGAAGGAGAATTTGAATTGGTCATGTCCGAGGACGGGACGCTGGCCAACGGCATCTGGTGGTACGTGCGGGTCGGGACAAGGAACAATATCCCACCGCGTGAACACGGGGGGAGCTATGTGTGGAGACGCGTCAATTCTTCCTCACCTGCTCCGTGATGAGACAGATCTAAGACTAGCTACGGCGGAGATTCCGGGCTCATTCGTCCTCGACTAGGCTTTGTGAGAAGAAAGAACAAATCATCATGCAGCAGAAAAGACACGCACCAAACAATCAAGCCACTCTCGTTTCCAGGCGTCTGTTCCTACAGCGAGCCGGAATTTTTGGGCTGTTAGGCGCGGCACAACAGCTCATTCCCGCTTGCGCCTGGACGCCGGCCATGACCAACGGCCGTGCAGGTGTGGGGTCACCCCCGACGCTGAGCGGAGAGGTCATCGACCTGACCATCGAGGAGACACCGTTTACAGTGAACGGACGAACCGCGACCGCGATGACCGTCAACGGAACGATCCCGGGCCCGGTGGTTCGCCTGCGAGAAGGTCAAGACGTGACACTGCGGGTCACGAACCGGTTGACGGAAATCACGTCGATTCACTGGCATGGCATTCTCCTCCCGCCAGAGGTGGACGGCGTGCCGGGGGTGAGTTTCGCCGGCATCAAACCCGGCACGACCTTCACCTATCGGTTTCCCGTCAAGCAGAGCGGCACCTACTGGTATCACAGTCATTCGGGAGGCCAAGAGATGCGGGGAATGTATGCGCCCATGATTCTTGATCCCCTCCAACCCGAGCCGTTTCACTATGACCGAGACTATGTCGTGATGCTCTCAGATTGGACCTTCGAGTCGCCGGAGTCCGTGTTTGCCCATCTCAAAAAACTGCCGGGCTACTATAACTTCCAGCAACGGACAGCGGCCGAGTTTTTCGCCAATATCGCCGACTGGGGCTTGTGGACGACGCTGAAGAACTACCTCATGTGGGACCAGATGCGGATGGATCCGACGGACTTCGCGGATGTGACCGGCTACACCTTTACCTACCTCATGAACGGCATGGCTCCTGGCGCCAACTGGACCGGACTGTTTCGCCCCGGAGAGAAAGTCCGCCTGCGTTTCATCAACGCGGCCTCCATGACCTTTTATGACGTGCGTATTCCTGGCCTCACGATGACGGTCGTGCAAGCCGATGGGCAGAATATCCAGCCCGTCGCGGTGGAGGAACTGCGTATGGGAGTAGCGGAGACCTACGACGTGATTGTCGAACCGCCCGGCGACCGCGCCTATACCATCTTTGCCGAGACCATGGACCGTAGCGGATACGCACGCGGCACGCTGGCTCCTCGGCCTGGGATGGAAGGAGAGATTCCAGAACGTCGGCCTCGTCCGCTTCGGACGATGGAAGACATGGGGATGAGCATGACCCACATGGATATGGGCACGGACATGTCGGGCATGCAGCACGCGAACGGCGGCGGGATGACGATGCCCGGTATGGGTTCATCCGACGAGAAGCCGAGCAGCAAGCCTTCAGCTAACACTCCGAGCATGGATCACAGGCAACACGATGCGGGTATGCACGATATGTCCAGTCAAGCTCCTGCTGAACAAACTGCGTCGATGATTCCCGGCGCCGAGCCCGTCAAACATGGTCCCGACGATCATGGCACCGGCAACCAAACGGTGGCCGAGTATTCGCAGAACCGGTTTGGGGAACCAGGCAGAGGGCTGGAAAACAGCCCTTGGCGAGTCTTGCGTTACACCGATTTAAAAAGTCTGACGCCCTACCCTGACCAACGGGAGCCGGCGCGAGAGATTGAACTCCATGTCACGGGCAATATGGGCGACCGCTATATGTGGTCGTTCAATGGGAAGAAATACTCTGACGCACCGGAACCGATTCGTTTTCGCTATGGAGAACGGCTGCGTCTCACGTTCGTCAACGACACGATGATGGAGCATCCGCTTCATTTGCACGGCATGTGGATGCATCTGGAAAACGGCGCGGGCAAGTACCTGCCACGCAAGCACACCGTCATCGTCAAGCCCGCGGAGCGGGTATCCGTCGCGGTCACCGCGGACGCTCCCGGACCCTGGGCGTTTCACTGTCATTTGCTCCTCCACATGGAGGCGGGCATGTTCCGGGTCATCGAGGTGTCTGATAAACCACTGTAGGAGCGATCATGCCTCTTCACGCTCTTCATCCTATTGCTCTAGCAGGCGTTCTGAGCGTCGTCTGCGCTTCAGTCGCCCCTGCCCAGACGCTGATCAACACATTGAGTAAAAGCACTGTGGTTAGTCCGTCCAACTCCGCCGGCTCGCTCAGTCCCTCGGTGAAAACAGCTCAAGCGCCGTTGGGAAACGCATCGGACATTCCCAGCGGACCTGTCCGTACCTTGCCGAATCTATCC
>LVWS01000036.1 GCA_002083365.1 Nitrospira sp. SG-bin1
CGAGGTCGATGCGTTTGATGAGTTCTGCATAATTCCCATGAAGGCTCGGAAGGAGACGGTGAAGGCAGGCGCAGGCAGCCGCCTGTACCTCGTCAGGTGGCGGCTCGTGATGATCACCCGCAATGGTCAGTTCCCGTAGGAAGGCTTCATTCCGACGAGCTTCGGCTCCATGGGACCGATAGTAATCGGCCACCGTATGGCGAAGGATGCGGTAGAACCAGGCAAGCACACTCTCCTCATTGTGCAATGAGTGAGCGGAGGCGACCGCACGGGTGAGGCTTTGCTGAAGAATATCGTCCACGAGGGCTTCTTCGCCGACTCGACGGCGAACGAACTGTCTAAAGGCGGACTCGTTCTCCAGAAGTCGTTGCATGGCCCCGCTCGTGGTTCCTTCCTGCATCCGCGCCCTCCATCACTCACTTTTTCGCGTCGGCATCGAGGATGCTCCGGATGATGGTGATGACATTCTCCGGCGTCATGTTCGTCCCATCCACTTTGATGTTCCCGTCCAGCAAGAGCGACGGTGTTGACGACACCTTGATCCGCTCGCCCCATCGACGTCCTTCCTCGAACAGCCGGGCCGGTTTTCCACTTTCCAGTCCGGCCTCGAATGCCGCGGCGTCCAGGCCGACCTCCTTGATCAATATGGACCGAATCGAACGATCCAGTACCCCGTCCAACTTTTCCTTGTGAATGGTGCGGAACAACACGGCCTTCATCTGGTCGCCCTTGCCCATCATCTTGGCCTGCTCATACATATCAAACGGCGTCGGCAGTTTCCCAGGAATCACCGGGAACCCAACCATGGTGATTTCGACCTTGTCCCCAAACTCCTTCTGGAGCAGCGGCACCCCGGTTTCCTCGAAATGATGGCAATGCGGGCAGTAGAAGTCCGCGAACTCGACCACCTTTACCTTCCCCGGTTGATGGGTCGACGGCTCATCCTTCAATATTTCAAACTTCCCCTTCAATTCCGGCTTGGCCGCTGTCCCCGTGAACGGCATCCCCAATATCCAGATCATCCCCCCTACGGCTACAAGCCCGGTCTTCCACGTCGTCGAACGATGCATATCCCCTCTCCTTTCCAGTGATAGCCCGAGGGGCTCATTATATCCAATGCGGCGGGTCAATTTCGTTTGTTATAATCATGCCATGCCAAAAATTCGGCAGGCCTTGCTCGCCTCGCTGTTGGTCATCACGTCCGGCTGTGCCTCGACAGGGGATCAAACCGACATATCTTCCTCCAGCGCGCCACAGATAGCTTTCGCACAGGTCAAGGCCGAGCCTGAATCATTCACGGGACAGCCGGTGACTTTCGGGGGCAAAGTGCTCAACGCCAGACGTCTGAAGGAAGGGACCAGAATAGAAATTCTACAGCTGCCTCTATCGTCTTCCTCGCAACCGACAACGGACCTCAGCAAATCTCAAGGCCGTTTCATGGCCCTGCGGAAAGAATTTCTCGACCCTGCAACGGTTCCGCCCGACACGTTCGTGACCGTGACCGGAGAGATGGCCGGCTCCGTCACGTTGCCGCTCGATGAAACGGTGTACACCTACCCGCTCGTGCACATCAACAATCTGCGCGTGTGGGCCGAGGACGACGTAGAACCGCCTCGCATCCGCCGACCCATCAGTCCAGGACCGTATTGGGGCCCCTATTGGTCCCCATACTGGAGCCCGTGGCCTTATTATTGGTGGTGATCGCCATCGGTCGGAGTCCGTCCGAATTCGCTCCATGAAACGTTCGCCCTTGCCGGATGACGGTGATGTGAAAGAAGGCCCGCTGATTAAGGAGCACGCATGCCGAAGACGCCCCATGGCAAGGACGGTCGGAAGACGCATGCCTCCCCGAACCTCAGCTCATCGGTCGTGACGACGCTGAAGGAAGAAATCGTTCACTGGCATTATCCACCGGAACATCGGCTGACCGAAGATGAATTGTGCAAGAGATTCGGGGTGAGTCGGAGCCCGGTTCGGGAGGCACTTCGTGTACTGGCCTCCGACGGCTTCGTCAAAAAACTGTCGAATCGGGGCTACGCGGTGAAGCAGTATACCATCGATGAAATCCAAGAACTGTACGAGGTGCGCTTGGCGTTGGAACTCTATACGGTCGAACGTCTGGCCACCAAACCGCCGACAGGACTGGCCGCAGAGCTGGACGACCTCCAGCAAACTTGGACCGAGCTCTTGAAGGCATCCTCCAAGGCGCCGGAGGAGTTCGCGATCCTGGACACACTCTTTCACGATACCCTCGCCCTCGCCTTAGGCAACAAGTCTCTCCTCCGGCACCTCCGAACCATCAATGAACGGTTGACGCTGTTCCGAATGCTGGATTTTGACAGGCCGCATCGCGCCGAACACACCTGTCGCCAACATCTGGAGATTTTGGAGCGGATCATAGCCAAGGATGCCGCAGGCGCACGGATCGCCATGCAAGACAATATCGAGTCGGGACGCGCCAACATCCACACGGCGGTGAAGGACGCGCTGGCCAGAGCATATCTAAAGAAAACTTAGGATGCCCCGCCTATTCACCCAACCATGGAACTGTCTACCTGTCCTTCCAGCCGATCTTTTGCCTGTTCATCGCCTCTTACGATTCCCGTGGTAGCCTTGCCACTTCAATTTACCCAAAGCATGCACCGCGATACCCATCCAGCCGGCGTCCGTACTTAGCGGCATGTCAGCCTTGATCGACACACTAATTGGCGAGGCTGTACACGATCGGAAGGCTCACGACGATTTGCGGTTTTCCGATCGCTTGTTTCATATGGAGCGGACAGGCAAGTTTCACCGCCTCGATCGCCGCCTCGTCAAGCACGTTGTATCCTGAGCTCTTCTGGACGGACACAGCCGCCAGCTGTCCATCGGATCGAATGACGGCCTTGAGAATGACTTTCCCTTCCTGGCCGTTCATGCGGGCGGAGTTCGGATAACGTTTCAGTTCCGCCACCCGCCGCCACAATGATTCGGCCAGCCAACGATGGTCTGACGCCGCATTCTTCGTTACTTGCACTGCTGACATATCCGCATTATTCGTCGGAGACGGCGCCTGAGCAAAAGCATCTTGGGCGAGAGGAACCTCCGGCGTGGGAACCGATGGACCAGCATCTCCATCACGCGGAGCCGGTTGGGCCTCACCCGGCTCCGGTAGAGCAGCCGCTGCAACTGGTTCCGGCTCCTTCGAGTCAAACACCGGCTCGGCTTTCGGCTCAGCCACTTCGGCTCTCCGCTGCTCGACCGACTCCTCATCGACCTGAGAAGGTTCCGGTTTCTGCTCGATCGGCCTGACCGTTTCAGTCGTCGGCGATATTTGCTCGATTTTCCGCTCCACGGACTTGACTATTTGGGATGTCTCTGCGAGAGGTTTGGTTCGTGACTGAGACGTTATTCTGGCCTGTGAGTGTTCCGGCGATGCGAGTGATTGGACCTTGTCTGATACGACTTCAGACTTCGATGCTTCCACTAACGCGACATCCCACTGGAACATGTCTTCTTGCATGACTGGTTTGATCTGGGCGACCAGCGCGAACGCTAAGCCAACTATTACGCCATGAAGAGCCAGCGATATGACCCAGGCCGGCAAGAAGAATCGAGTTTCGTCAGTCGATGTCATGCTTCCTTTATGACCATACATATATGACCATACATATGGCGATAAGCAACCCCCAACTCACCGGCCAGAAAAAAGTGCGGGGCGAAGGCCAAGGGAGGTGCACCGACGCCCCGCGCTGGTCCGAGCCGGAGGCAGCCTGCTCGGACAATACACACTTCTCAGGTCAAGCGATACCTTGTGCTGCAGTTGATGGGTAGCCCATCGGAGTGCATGGAGCCTCCTATGGGTTCCCTGTCCACGACTGAACTAATTGCTCGCCTGGTTACCAGCCTGGGCTGCTCCAGAGGAAAATACCATCACACCCCCCGGATTTGTCCCAACGGGTACAGATTGTTTTTCCTGGTTATCGATCGCATTGATGATCGTCAGTGAATTAGCTGGCGCTGCATTGGAGACCACCACATACTTCGCTTCCCCGGCTCCTTGCGCCAGGACATCAAAGTTATGTCCGCCGGTCGCAACGAGAGGAATCTCTCTGAGGAGTGTGAGAGCCGGAGGAGTCAATGTGGCCCAATCGAATACAAAGAGTCGGTCTTTCTTTGTCGCCGTAGCGCCATTCCCGGCCAAGATGTAGAACCGCTTCGAGTCAGGAGAAAACTTGAACGCTCCTGGAGAAGTCCCATTGAGCGCCGAATCTAGCTCGGCAGTGGTTAAATTGGCGATAGTCGGCGAGGCGGCACTTAGATCAATGACACCAAGTTTTGTCGCTTGTTGCGGAGCGGTCGTTTCGCCACGCAGCAGAAGATACCTACCGTCTGGTGAAATTCCGAAGGAGGTATAGGGAGTATTGGAGAGATCCCACTTCCTTGAATTCGCCTCAATATATGGAGGACTTGGATTAATCTCGATAATTTCCTTATACCCTTCTTGCAAGCTGTAGATCTTGTTAGTCGATTTGGACCAGCGAATTCCATGCGGAGCCGAACCGTTGGGGGTGAACGCCGTTGTTAATGGTGTATTCGACTGGTTATCGCAGGTTTCTTTGCCGGGATTGCACAAGTCGATACGCGCAAGCAACGTAGGCGCACTCGTCAAACCCGGTGTGCCATCCAGCACAGCAATCTCGCCGGCAGTTTCGCTAGAGACGAAGACGCGTCCATTGTCTGCAAAAGCTGCAACCTTATGGCCATCAGCTAATAGGCAGGTTGTTCCCAACACTTTAGGGGGCGTGCCGCCGGGGCCGAGGTGAGAATTGTGAATTACCGTCACGGACCCACCGCCGCCTTGAGCCGCACAATGCACCAGATCATCTCCCGGTGTTGTCGTGTTCTGGGCATTGTCGCCATCGTTCATGATCCAGACCACTTCACCATCGTTTCGATCACGATACATATGCACAGGCCTGGTGCCGGTCGGCAGGTTGACCTCGTGAGCCGGAGTTGCAGCGGTCAATGGATCAATCGTAGCAACCTTATTGGCCGCCGCAAGATTCACGAAAATCCAATCCTCATTCGAAAACTGCATGTCCCCCAGGGCAGCATTCTCGAATTCGGCCGCGTCAATCGTGTTAACCACTGCGTTACCGGAATCTCCCTTCAACGCCACGCTCGTCAGCGTCTTGTCGCCAGTGTTATTTACAAATACGAGCGCACTGCTCGCTCCGGCGCTCCCCCCTGGAGCAGGAGTTCCCGTGGTAGGGGTGGATTCTCCTGCACTGCAGGCAGCGAGGCCGATCAGGGCGAGCCCTAACACGCCCGTCGCGATATTCGATACGTAGATTTTTCTCTTCATCGTTTCCATGGCCCGTTCCTTCCTCATTAATTATCGTCTTCCAAATCCCGCGTGGAACCCAGCCGGCTACTGAGTGAATCTGTTTTATGCGATCTGACGAACATCTTGTGGTGGGCCCCGAGGCGGGAATTGGCCATGAAGGGCAGTATCTTGTAGAGGAATATCACCGAGGCTCCAGACGCGGCTTACCCGAATATCAGTGGAGATTTCTCCGTATCCACCGCCTACCTGAATATCGAGACCACCACAGTGCCAGGCACAATGATTGTGGCTATGTTGACTGTTCTGTGTCTGTCCTTGCGGGCAATGGGTCCCCGTCCACTGCGGCGCCAGCCCCCCATGCATTGCAGACAACGAACCAGCGAGCCAGAGGACAACAGAGCAAGCCGCCAGTGCTCGGGCGAACTGCCTTTTCTTACCTACGCACCAGATTCGCGATCGCCGCCTCGTCATCCGTCCCATCCTCAACATGCAGGCTTTACGAAGCCCCACCAAACACTTGGAACGACTTGGTTAGCCCAAAGATGTAACTGATCTGCTGTTCCAGGTTGCCGTTGAAATCCCGATGAATGGGGATTTGGGCGATGAAATAGGCGGAGGCGAAGTTGAACACATTGAACATGATGCCCGGCGAATAGGCGACATAGGTCGAGCCGGTTGTGGGTATTGCCCGAAATTTGACCGTTGGATCGAGGAGAATGGGGGCTCCTCCGGGGTTGAACAGAAACAGTGATGCATCCATCGCGTCGTTCTGCATCCATCGGAAGTTGAACTGCTGTATCAGCACCAGCCAGGGCGTCCGCTCCAGCGGGATGATGTTGGCCCCCAGGCTCACGTTCACTTCATCGCCGAACTTGTAGCCGTCGCTGTTTTTAAACGTGTGCCGATAGCTCGCCAGCGCGAACTGGTTCAGCCGATGGGGAATCAGCTCATAGGTCTGATAGATCGTGGGAACCACACCGAAATTCCCGCGGCCGATTTGGAGCGTCGATTCGGCCAATTGGTCCCCAGTCGCCAGCCTGCCATAGTCCCCGGTCGGGAAATCGACTCCTACGCCGAGCACGACCATGCTGCGCAAGGTGGGGAGCACGTTATATTTCAGCGTGGCGCGAACATCACCGAGCCCTCTCTCGCTGTAGGGCACCGTTGTAAGTCCCCCAATCTGCGCATCCGATTCTACATGTCTGTATGGAATCGACACCTGGATACCAAGACGATCAGTCAGCCCATAATTGAGATCCAGCGTCGCGGTGCGCGTTGTGGTCTCGATACGGTTCACATCCAAATTGGCCAACGTGAGGGTCCTCTCACCTTGATTGGCAAACGGAATACGCCCCCCTTCACCCGGCGGCGCTTCCATCGGCGTATAGTTGTAGATCGCATTGACGGTCAGAAGACCCTTCATGGGTACGATCTGTTGTGAGCCGATGACGACAAAACAGCTGACCGACCCGCACGATGCCTCGACCCCGGATGGATTGAGCATCGTGCACAGCATTCCGACTACACCACTCACACCGATGACGCGGGACCAGATCGTGCGCACCATGATTCCAAACTCTTTCTTCTTGTGACGCAGCGGACCCGCATATCGGACCCTGCCGCGAGACACGGTTGTGAAACACGCCTATGACTGGGGGCGTTATGCGTGAGAGCGAGGAGGCCCGCGGAAGAAGTATGGGAGTGAGACCACGCTGAATACTACGTCATGGGATGGAATGGTGATCCATTCGAGCAGCTGAAGATCCGACGTCAATTGAACGACGGAGGACTCGATTCCTACGCCACCGGCGCACAACCATGCACAGATGCCGGTCGAGTGGGTGCCGGCCGCATGATCCGCATGGTGCTGAGCGTGGCCCACCGTGGGGGCAGCCATGACCCCGCTCATCATCACAATGACGAGCAACATGCCCCAGACGAGGACCGGTCGTTGTACGTTCATCATCATAGGAACGGCTAGTGCAGGGAAGCCGCCTTCGTCTGCTCCGGCTTCTGGATACGCGCCACCGTGTCGAAAATCACTTGCTCGGTCAACAGACCGCCCTTGATGTATTCTTGAACGACGCCTTTTTCGTCGATAAACACGCTGACAGGCAATCCGAAGACTCCAAACTGGTTCGCGACTTTGTTGTCATGGTCCATCAGCACCGGAAACGTATGACCATGTTGCTTGATGTGCTCGCGCACCTTCGCCTCATCTTCCAATTCGTTGACCGCCAGCACCACGAATCCCTTCTCCCGTAACTTGTCGTACATCGCCTGCATCGCCGGCATTTCCGTGGTGCAGGGCTTGCACCAGGTCGCCCAGAAATTCACCAACACCACCTTGCCACGATATTGGCTTAGGCTCTGCGGCTTGCCGTCCAAATCGGCCAAGCGAAAATCCTCGGCAGCCGTTCCCACCGCCGGCACGCGTGACCCCATTCCCCAACTCGGACCCCCGCTCGTCAGGACCATCACTCCCACGAGCAGCAGCCCGGTTAGAAACCTGTTCTTGGTCTGATTCATAATCATGACCCTCCACAATATCGTCAATATCGTCATGGCATGGAAGAAGTTCTTGCCCCGGCTCTCGTCCTACATGACGGAACCCGAGACGAATTGATCTCTGGCCTTCTAACCGAGGATCGTAGAGACCAAAAACCGTTTATACTGGAAGGTGCGGGGGAGCTCGGCTTGAAGCACTCTGCAGGGACTCAACAGATACGTGGGTCGGATGAGAATGTGAGACGACGGCGATGGGGTTACGCTCAGACTGGATCAGCACTACCGCGGTATCGAGGACCGTGCCGGCGGCACACATCCAGGAACAGAGGAGCGTTCCATGCGTCGCTGTTTGATGCTGGGCATGGTGTCCGGCATGTTCGGCGGATTGAGCCTGCGCCAACCCACCGACTGCAAGAACGCAGAGAACCAGTGCGACAGCTAGGATCGTTCGGAAAGAGCACTTCATCGCAGGCACTTCTCAACACATGTGCAGCAAGGAGCTGGACATGCAACAAATGCGAAGATGCCGAATACTAGGCGACCGAGGCAATGCCTGTCAAGGCGCAATGGCGCGATCCGGAGATCGAGGTAGGATTCACCGGACAGATGCTGTATACTGGGCAACCTAGTTTTGTATTGTTAGTTGAACACCACCTTTCAACACGACCCTTAATCATCTTCTTATGGTTACACAGGTACTCAATCTGATTTTCGGCAGTAAAAACGATCGTGAAATCAAGGCTCTGCGACCGATCGTGGAGCAGATCAACAGCTTGGAGCCGGGACTCACTCCTTTGTCCGATCAAGCCCTTGCCGACAAAACTCAAGATTTCAAGAAACGCCTCGAGGGCGGTCAAACCTTGGACGATATCCTCCCGGAAGCGTTTGCCGTCTGCCGGGAAATGTCCCGCCGCAAGCTCAATATGCGGCACTTCGACGTGCAGTTGATCGGCGGCATGATTCTTCACCGCGGCCGCATCGCCGAGATGAAGACCGGCGAAGGAAAGACGTTGGTCGCGACGCTACCCATCTATCTCAATGCACTGGAAGGCAAAGGCGTCCATCTGGTGACCGTCAACGATTATCTGGCCAAACGCGATGCCCAATGGATGGCGCAGCTCTACCATGCGCTGGGGCTGTCCACCGGCGTCATTCAGCACGACGCCTCCTTCATCTTCGATCCGACCTACGAGGCCTCGGATAAACGATTGCAAAACCTTCGCCCCTGCACCAGACCCGAGGCCTACCGGGCCGACATCACCTACGGCACGAACAACGAATACGGGTTCGATTATCT
>LVWS01000037.1 GCA_002083365.1 Nitrospira sp. SG-bin1
TCGTGTAAACATGAATTAATCAGACGTTCCTTAATAGATATGATGATATGTTCATCCATATGCGGGACTTGATGCAGCAAGATTTGGGACCTGATGACAGCGTTGTGTTCGTGGACGATTTTGCTGGAACGGGAGATCAGGTATGTGGCAGTTGGTCGGAAGAAGTTACCGAGCTTCTTCCTGGTGGTCCAAAGACCTACCTTGTACTTGTCGGCGCAAGTGCTAGTGCTCGCCAGGCAATTTCCAAGGCGACAGGTTTGACGGTAGCCGCATCATTTGAGTTAGACGATTCCGATGGGGTCTTCAATGATGCTTGTACGCATTTTGATGAATGTGAAAAGCAGACTCTATTAGAGTATTGCAAAAAGGCAGATAAACATTCACCTAAAGGATATGGAAACTGTGGATTCGTGGTGGTATTTGCGCATCGGTGTCCAAACGATTCAATTCCAATTCTTCACTGCGATCATGCTAAGTGGAGAGGACTTTTTAGGAGATATCACTAGAGACTAAAGGATTGTTGCCACGCAGGCATCGTTTGGCTTCATCTACAGGCTGGCCAAAATGGCGACATTCTCACCCTCCCAACCCCGGCGCGCCATGACGCGCCGTTCCGCGGACGAGGCCGCAGTGAGCGAAGGGCTAGGAGGTACATACCAAGCTTTGCTTGAACCTCTCGCCCCGATCATATGCGAGCGGATAGGTATCTTGCCTTCGACCTTCTGTACGTTGAGCCTCTGAGCGACGCGAGAACAAAGCTGGCGGACTTTTTCACCAGACTGCTAGCCGAACAGATCCATCTGTGCCGGTTGTGGTGATTCAATATTCAACACTGGTGCGGCGGGGGCAGGGGCTGCACTGGTCGGCTCGGCCGGTGTGGAGTGGCGGTCGAGAAAGTCTTTCAGTTTCTTGAAATCCTCTTTCAGCGTGGGAAGGAGGTTACCTTGATGCAGGGCGGCGGCGGGGTGCAGCAGCGGAAAGATGACGAAGTCCTTCATGTAGAAGGCTTGTGCCTTCACTTTGGTGATGCCGACCTTGCGTTCCAGAAGCGTCTGAGTGGCCCAGTTTCCCAGGGTGCAGACTAGCTTTGGCCGAATCAACTGGATCTGCTGCATCAGGAACGGCTTGCAGGTTTCCACTTCGTCTGGTTCTGGGTCACGGTTGTTTGGGGGCCGGCACTTGATGACGTTTGCAATATAGATGTGATCGCGCGAGAGGCCGGCTGAAGCCAGCAGGTCGTTCAAGAGTTTCCCCGCCGCTCCGACGAACGGCTCGCCCTTCTGATCTTCATTGAAACCTGGCGCTTCTCCCACAAACATGATACTGGCGTGAGGGTTCCCCACGCCGAAGACGACCTGACTGCGGCCCAGCTTGGCCAGCTTGCAGCGGTCGCAGTTCACCAGGGATTGGGCGAGGTCTTGGAGCGGAGTGAGCGTCATGAGTCGTGAGGGTGAAAAAATTGGTGGCAGTATCTTAAAAACGGACAGCCGGGATGTCAACCGAGATCATGAGATCAAAGGACGAGGAGTGGCAGCGATGAAATTCACGAAAATAACAAGCATGTTGTTGACGATGGTGCCGGCGCTGGCCGCCGCGGCTTCCGTGGAACTGGCGGCCTTCGCCGATAAGCCATTCTGTGAACGAGTGGCGGCATTGTTCGGAGAACAGTTGGCCCTGGATGAGAAGGTCTCACGACCGGTGCGGTGGGAGCCGGTTGTATTGCATGGGCAGGGGCCCCCAACGCGGCGCTGCTCGAACCTCGACAAGACGTTCCTGGACTTGGACAACGACGGACGGCAAGATCTCGTGGTGAAGACGACCTTTTGCATGAAGACCGCACCGAGCGACAGTTTCTATGTGTTTCCCGCCGACAGCACCGTGCTGGAACAAGCCACCTGGCAAGACTTGAGTCCGCTGTTGGCGACCGCCAGTAAGTTTGAACGAACCGGCGGAACCTATCCACTGAACGCGCTCAGGATCGACAAGGTCTCCACCGTTCCCGTGCTGAGGACATCCTTTTCTCTTCAGCCCTTCATGCTTGATGATCAAGCCTATATTGGGCTGACGGATACCAGACGGGAGTGGATGGTCATTGCAAAATACCGGGGCGGCGAACGATTCGAGGATCTGTGTTACCTACGTACGCGTACGCCTTAGTTGGCAGACGTTCAAAAAGACCGTTCAGCGCGGCCGCAGCGAGCGAAAGGCCGAGGAGGTACATACCAAGCTTTGCTTGAACCGCGCCTCGATCATATGCGAGCGGATAGGTATCTTGCCTTCGACTTTCGGTACGTTGAGGCCTTGAGTAATGCAAGAACAACGCTGGCGTACTTTTTCAACGTTCTGCTACTCGACTCGATACCCTTTTGCCGCAAGACAGGTATCCCGCATCGCGTTGATCGTGGAAAGGCCATGCAGGGCACGGGTATGGTCGGCCAGAGTCCGTGGGCCGGAACCCAATGAAAAGGGGAAGTTCTGGCTGTAAAAGTGCCGGTCGTTCGCCACTCTCGCCTTGAATTCACACTCCCGATAGTCTCGTTCCACCTCATAGCGGCTGAATCCAACAGGGTGGCCTCCGCGCTCATAAGGACTGGTGGCACAGCCCTACACGATCAGTGAAAGGAAAGCGGAGATGTGAGCCTGCGGAGTCATGGGACACAGGTATCATCGGCACAGTCCCGCGTCAAGCTCCAGAGTCCGTGACGATGTCGGCACAGCGACGGGCACTGACGAGCGTGCTCTCCAGATTGGCAGGCCATCCGGTGTCCGTCCACGCCCCGGTGACGAGCATATTTTGGATGGGGCTCTGTTGAATCGGCCGAAGCCGAGCAGCACCCGGTGCGAGCACCAGTGCTGCTTGGTGCTCACGAATGACTGAGTGAACGATCACCTCTTCCCTGGCCGTTCCGGAGAAGAGCCGGCAGATTTCGGTTTGCGCCATATCGATCAGCTGTTCATCGGTTAACTTGGCATGCTGGTCAGCGAGGGTAGAGAGCCGATATCCGATCTCGCCGGCATCGCCCGATGCACTGGTGAGCTGGTGGAACGGTCGGCCTGGAAGGAGGAGGAGGCGCGGCTGCGGTATGGGAGATGAACAGCTCAATTGAATGACAACTCCGCTCACATTGCGAAGTTCAGTCAACTGTGCGAAGTAGGCGTAATGTGTCAGCAGCCGTTCCGGCAGCAGCTGCAGGAGGTTCTCATAGGAAAGTGCAACGATGTACCGGTCGGCCCGCAGTCTGGTCTCGTCGTGAAGTCGGACTTCGCTCACGCCGGTCTGTCCAAACCGAAGGGTAGGACGATGGCTCAGCGAGATGATTTTCACCTGATTCTGTTGGAGCGCTTGTTTCATGGGCTCGATGAATCGGTGACCGACGGAGCCGGTCAAGCCTGTGAGTTTCGCGTCCGACGCCTCACGCAGAAACACGGTTGAAAGCAGATGGACGAACATTGCAGCGGAGAGACGGGCCAGCAAGTTGCCGGCCAACCATTGAGCGAGTGGATCCCAAATCCGTTCTCGGGCTTCGGCACTTTGTCCGGTTGACGTGAGCCATTCTTCCGCAGTCCGATTTTCTAGATCCGCCGGGAGGGTTTGGGCCTCTTCCCAAATTTGTTCGACATGGGAGAACAGTCTCCACCGGTCCTGCCAGGAAAGGCCTTGGAAGCTGAAGAGGCTCATCATCCACTGAAACGCTCCGGGGAGGCGCGCGGATTGATAGGGGACGATTCGTCCATCGGGCAATCGAAATTCCAGGGGAATCGTGCGGTCGGCTGGCAGAGGCCGGTCTCGATCAAGTGCACGAAGGACTCGGATCGTCTCCCGGTGGCAACCGAGCACAATCGGCCCGGGATCGGATGCCCCCGTTCCGAAGCCATCGAGCCACTCAGGATAATCCAACAGGGTAATGTGGTCGCCCTGCTGGTGTAGGTGGTACGCGGTCGTCAAGCCGGCGAGTCCGGCTCCAAGAATGAGAACGGTACGTGGGGGGTGAGCCGTCACGAGAATCGGGAGCGGAGCCAAATTCGTAAGGCGATCATAACCCGTTGGGTAGTCGTCAGGGTGATACGGGACCCGAAGACTTGATAGTCGGACCGTTCGATCCGTTCCAGGATCCGACTGTAGATGCCGCGCATGATCTCGGCCACCGTCAGTGCACGACGCTCCTGAGGCGGCAGTTCCTTGAGAGCCGCATCGGCTTTTTTGTAGTAGTGGTGCGCTCGTGATGCCTCGTACTCCATCAATGCTCGGAATTCAGCGGAATAGCTCCGGTTGAGCATGGCTTTTTCGGGATAGTTCCATTTTTGCATATCATCCAACGGCAGATAGATTCGACGTTCGGCGGCATCCGTTCCCACGTCGCGCAGGATATTCGTCAATTGGAAGGCCATGCCGAGGGCCACCGCATAGTCCTGCGCGCGCGGCGACGTGACGCCGAACACATGCAAGCAGATGAGCCCCACGACGGAGGCGACACGATAGCAATAGAGCGACAGCTCATCGAACGTGATGTACCGATTGTTGAACAGATCCATCTCGACGCCCTTGATCAATTCTTCAAAGTACGCCTTGGGAATGCCCAAGGTCTTCACATGGTGAGCGAGACTCACCATGATGGGCGTCGTGGGAGTGCCGGAATACACCGCATCGAGCTCCTCGCGCCAACGGTGCAATTCGTTTTTGGGGTTGCTTCCCGCCACCGGTTCGTCGACGGCACTGTCGACGGCTTTACAGAAGGCATAGATCGAGTACATGGCGTCGCGCTTGGCTTTGGGAAGGAACAGGAAGGAATAGTAAAAGTTGCTGCCGCTTTTCTTCGTGTACGCCGTGCAATAGGCTTGAGCCTCAGAGACCGTCATGGCGCGCAGCTCGCAGTGAATGTCGTGGCTTGAAGTTTGATCGCTTTTGCCGGATCCAGCGGCCGATCGGGGCTCGGGTGTAGAATGGCCGCGAGCAACTCCACCCCGTCGACCAGCCGAGGACCGGGACGGCTGAAAAAGGACGCTGCATCGACGACGTAGAAATCCGGCCCCTGTCCGTGGGCCAGCCGCCATGCGTCACCGGTGCGTCCGGCGCACCGGAGCTCGTTCAGCGTCCGCTCGACGGAATACCCGCAGGGCATTACAAGGATGACGTCCGGCCGAGCGGCTTTCACGGCGTGCCATGTCGTTTCATGCGAGGGAGCGTCCGGAGAACCAAGGACATCGCGACCACCCGCCGACTCAACCATTTCGGGAACCCAATGGCCTGCCACATAGAGAGGATCCAGCCATTCAAGGCACACTACGCGCGGGCGCGCGGGTGCCCTGCCGGTTTCCGAACGTACCTGATCGATCCGACGCCGGAGCTCGTGGGCGAGCGCACGTCCCTTGTTGAGGGCGCCCGCCGCCTCGGCGATGCGCTCGATATCGTGGATCATGTCGTGTAACGTCGTGGGGCTCAGCGTGAGCACTTCCGGCCGATGGGGAAGTGAGTCGATCGCGCGTGTGAGTTGGTCCGGTGTGACCGAGCAGACGTGACACAGATCTTGCGTCAGGACAAGGTCCGGACAGGCTCGGGAAAACGCGTCCTCGTTGAGTCGATAGAGCCTCTGTCCCGCCGCAACCAGTTCTTTGACCTGCCGGTCGATTGCCTCCCCGGAGCCTCCGTCCTTTCCGACCAGGGGTTCGATCATAATGGGAACATGTCGAACCGAGACAGGAAAGTCGCATTCGTGGCTGATACCGACCAATTGATCAGTGAGGCCCAGCGCGGCGACCACTTCTGTTGCCCCGGGAATGAGTGAGCAGATTCTCATGGTGTTATGTCGGCCACAAGCGGTCGCGCAACTCCTTGAGGCTTGTGGTACTCAAGCTATCGCTGACGGCATCGGCCTCATGGAGGTCTTGCCTGGTATGTGTGTTGGCGACCGCCAAGACCTTCATGCCGGCTGATCGGGCGGCCCGGATGCCGGGGAGCGAGTCTTCGATGACCAAGCAGGAATCCGGCGAAATCGAAATTGTGGAAGATTGGCGGTTTAATCCAGCCAGAGCCTGCAGGAACGGTTCGGGATTCGGTTTTCCATGTGTCACATCCTCGGCGCTGATGACGTGTCGAAATGCTTGTCGGATACCGATTTGCTCCAACACCAATTCGATTTCAACGCGCAGAGCACCCGAGGCGATGGCAATGGGGTACGCAACCGCGGCAGTCTCGACGAATTCTCTGACCCCTGGAAACACCACCAAGTGATCCTTGATCGAGGACAAATAGGCGGCGGCCTTTTTCGCCATCAATTCTTCGACCAGCGAGGGAGAGATCGGGCGCCGATGGGCACGGAGTGCCTCCAGGATACATCCACGATCATCGAAGCCGAGATAGTCGGCGTAATACTCTTGTTCGGTCACCACGATCTCGACGCCTGCCAGCGTCCGGCGGAGACTGTCGAAGTGGAGCGGTTCGGTGTCGGCGATGACACCGTCGAAGTCGAAGATGACGGCGCGCATGGATGTCTGAGGCTCGTGGTGGCTCATGTCTATGGATAATCGGGGCGCGAACGGGCGGCATTATAACACAGAGGGCGGTGATCGTCTCACCGCCCTCTGTGTCCGACAAGTATGGTGCAAGCCGATGATCAGGGTTTCAATTTAAGCTGCTTTTCAGATAACCAACCTTTCGTGCCGTAGTCACTGCGGACGGAATAGACCCACCCATCGGCCTGCAGATCACCGTCGAGGATGGTGAACGCGGTTCCCGGTGGAATGGCCGGTCCCTGTCTTGTTCCTTCCGCATCCTGAAAGAGGGTCACTTTTGCTCCTGGATTCGTAGGATCCGCAAGGACGCTGACGCGTTGACCTTCGCTGAACATCGGGGACGGTGACGCAGTGAGGGGCGCAGTCGGTGTTGGTGGCGGAGAAGTCGGTATCGGAGCCGAATCTGTCGGCGTCGGTGGGGAGGATGGAGGTACCGTCGTCGGTGCTGCGGCCTGAGGATTCTCGACCGGTGCTGCAGGAGCTGGAGTCGGCGTAGTGGCTTGAGGCTGAGCGCTCGGCGTAAGAGGAGTCGGTCTCGGGGGCGCAGGTCTTCTGGCGACAGGCGGTTGTGGTTGCGGGGCCGGCGATTCACCGAGCAGCGGCCCGACATAGTCCATGATCATCTCAGGCTCCATCGCGACATAGGCGCCTGCTCCGATCACGAGCAACACAAGAACCCACAACAGTGGCCGCCCACCGGATTTCTTGGGCGGTTTCATGGGGGATGGTGATCGAACCGTGGTGGTCTGTTCCAGCTCCTCTTCCGTGAATTCCAGGTCCGGTTCCGGTTGACGGGCAAAAAACAGATTCCAATTCAGAGGACTGCCGACGAACGACGGACCCCCGGCTATAGCAGACATGCGCACCTCCCTCCAACGGACAGCATCGCGGTATCTGAAAAGGTACTTATCACCAAGGCTAGGGCCTGTCAATTTTGTACGAGTTTTCGACGGAGTTTCCTCGGCAAGGAAGGCGACTCAACATGACTGCACGTGGGAGCAGGACAGCACTTGGTGCGCTCGACTGCCGGTCCGGTAGACGGTCAGTCCTTTGCAGCCCAGTTCATGAGCGAGCAGGAAAGCGGCGGCGACGTCCTTGGTCGTGGCCGTAGAAGGTAAGTTGATCGTTTTTGATACGCCGCTGTCACTGTGCCGCTGAAAGACCGCTTGCATCCGGACATGTTGTTCCGGCGCGACATCATGTGCGGTCAGGAACAGCCGACGAAGATCCGCTGGGACGAGTGAAAGATGCTGTATCGATTCCTGTCGACCGATTTCCCGCCGTAACGTTGCGAGAGGAAGTCCGCGGGCTGTGGCTTGCTTGATAAACTCCGGATGCAACCGTTCGAGCCGTATCTCTTCCATGATGGTGTGGACGACGCTGACCCCATACAACGGCTCGATTCCCGCGGAGCAGTCGGCCAGGATGCTGATGGTGCCGGTGGGAGCAATGGTCGTGACCGTGGCATTGCGCCGGCGAAGACCCTTGGCTTCAAGGCGGCTTCCTGTATAGGCGGGAAAGGGTCCTCGTTCCTGTGCGAGTTGATGGGATGCGTTGTGGGCATGCGATCGAATGAATCCCATGAGCTGATCGGCAACCTGAAGAGCTCCCTCCGTGTCGTACGGAATGCCAAGCCGGATCAACAGATCGGCGAAGCCCATGATCCCGAGACCGATTTTCCTGGTCTGTTTGGTGTGCGTCTCGACCGACGTCAAAGGAAAGCGGGTTCGATCGAGCACATTGTCGAGAAATCGAACAGCCAGTGGAATGATGGCTGCGAGCCGCTCATAGTCGATGGTCATCTTCCCCCGGCGCGGAGTGAGAAATCGAGCGACATTGATCGATCCGAGCGTACAAGATTCATAGGCAAGAAGCGGTTGTTCGCCGCACGGATTGGTGGCCTCGATCTGCCCAAGATGCGGCGTGGGATTCGCTTTGTTGATGGTATCGAGAAAAAGAACACCCGGTTCCCCGGATTGCCATGCGGCGTCCACGAGTCGGTCGAACACCATGGATGCGGAAAGGCGCCGCACGAGCTTTGCGGTCCGTGGATTAATAAGCGGATACGACTGGTTTCGTATGACCGCCCGCATGAAGCCGTCGGTCAGACCCACCGACAGGTTGAAGTTCGTCATTTCGTTCGGCCGTTGCTTCACCGCGATGAAATCCAAGATGTCGGGATGATCCACTCTCAGAATACCCATGTTGGCGCCCCGTCTCGTCCCTCCCTGCTTGATGACATCCGTGGACAGGTTGAAGACGCGCATGAAGGAAACGGGGCCCGACGCGAGTCCATTGGTGGTCGCGACGCGGTCGGCGTGAGGTCGGATATGGCTGAACGAGAATCCGGTTCCGCCTCCCGACTGATGGATCAGTGCTTGATGCTTGACGGCTTCGAAGATCGATTCCAGTGAATCGTCCACCGGCAATACGAAACATGCCGAGAGCTGTTGAAGCGGCCGTCCGGCATTCATTAAAGTTGGTGAATTCGGGAGGAAAGCCAACGACGCCATCGCCTCGTAGAATTCGCGGGCGAGACGGCGTCGGTGGGGCAGGGGCTCAACCGACGCAATGTCATCGGCCACGCGATGGAACATGCCTGCCGGTGATTCAACGGTGGTGCCCCGTTCGTTCTTTACCAAGTAGCGTTGGCGCAAGACCGTGAGGGCGTTCGGCGACAGTTTCGGGGGTCTGAATTGGGCGCTCATATCAAGTCGATGCCATTATAGCCTCTTCACCGGAGGCGGAACAGGTTTGACAGGTGTATCGTCCGGAGCCTCTTGCATGTTCGCCAAGAGGGCAGGCACAATGCGGTTGGCCACGATCATGAAGTCCTACCGCGAAGAACTCTGGTTGGAGACCAAGACGAGACGAGCCTACATCAATATCACACCCCGCATCGAGACCGTGGTCAAGAAGAGCGGGATCCGGGAAGGTCTTGTCTTGGTGAACGCCATGCACATCACCGCCAGTGTGTACATCAATGACGATGAGGCGGGTCTCGTGCAGGATTATGATGATTTCTTAGAGCGTCTCGCCCCGCAGAAGGCGGTGTATCGGCATAACGACACGGGTGAAGACAACGGTGATGCTCATCTGAAACGACAGGTGATGGGGCGGGAAGTCATCGTGGCAATTACCGAGGGCCGGCTCGACTTCGGCCCCTGGGAACAAATTTTTTATGGTGAGTTCGACGGATGTCGTCGCAAACGCGTTCTCGTGAAGATTATCGGCGAATAGGAATGCGCGACGAATGGCGAGTATTCGTTCTGAGGCTTGCATGGGTGGGAAAAGTTTGGCAACATGCAGTCTGTATTGTCGAGCCATGACCGCAGGTGCGCGCAGTAGGGAGCCTCGATGTTAGGCTGGTCTCGCCCCGATCCACTCACACGGGATCTCATTCATCTCATCAATGCCCGTCGTCACGATCACGGTGACACCGATGATGCGATCGACACCTTGCAGGCGTTTTTGGAGCAGGGACGCGAACATGATCTGTTGACCGTGCTGGCCGCGCTCGACGAAGAAATGGCCGAATGGCTCTTCGATCTGGTCGCCGAAGCGAGTTGCACGTTGCTGTTGGACGGGCTGAACGAAGAAAAGCCGACGTACGCCACGATGGCGGCCTTGGAGCTTCCTCTCCAGGCGAACTTAACCGCTCCGCTCAAGCTGAAGGTCGATCCGATCGCTACAGCCGATCTCCTGCACAAGTATCTCCAGCTTCCCGCGGGAACGGTCGTTCGCGTTGAGTCGCGTCTCTTGACCGATGCCACTCTGGAAATGTTGAATCTGCAATTGCTTCACGACCACCTTGTGACGGTGGCCGATTCCAGACGAGCCCAATCCGTGGCGGCGCGGGTGCTCCCTCCGGTCGAAAACACCGCGTTTCTTCTGTTCCAGTTGATCGGCGCTCCTGATCCGGGTTTGCCGGATGCGTGGGAAGACGGTCAGCGTCGTGAGGTTCTCGAAGGACTGGTGAAGCAGTGTCCGGAGCTGGCCTGTGCGCCGGATATGATCGAGGCGCCGGTGTACGCCGCGTATGCGATGTTCGATGCGCAAAATGCGGTACGTCTCCATCATCTGGCCGATGAGACCGCGGCGGTGTGGAGAGAACTGGATCCGCTGGTGCGCTCCCGCACGATCGTGCATCTCCATACACAATGCGGAAACGGTGTCTATATGCCCGTGTGGACCGATCTGTTCGATCCGGAACTTCCTGACGAACATGGCCCTGTCTGGACCTCTCCCGACGTCTGGGTCTTTACCGCCGATCTTCCGATTGAATGGCCGGGTGAGATGTTGACCAATCGGTTGTTGGCGGAAGGCTGTACGAGATTCGAGAATCACATCGTCGAAACGCCGGATAACTAGCTTCACCCGCTCCTGTCCCATCTCGCCTCCTTCATGTGCCCCTCGATCCAGTTTGTTCGGCGGATTCACCGCTTGCTCAAAACCCCTGTTTCGATGATTTTCCCGCGGCTTTATTTTATTCTCACCGTCATGAAGACCGGCAATCCTGATGACCGTTCCGGAAGAGCCATCACGAACTCCATATCGATAGCTGGTTTGATCTTGGTCTGGACCATCATCTGGGCCAATTTTCCGTCGAAGGAGGAACTCCTCTCGGCACAATCGGTTACCCCGGTCGCTCAAGCGCAGCGCGTACCCGAACTCGATCTCACGATTCCCGGAGTATCCAGTCGACCGATCGACCGTTCAGCGGGTGTCGGCGACGCGGCCTCTGTGAGAGGATTGGAAGGCCTGGCCCTCTCCAGGGACAACCGAGCCAGGCAAGTCGCGGAAGTGAAGTGCGAGGCGGAGGTCCTACAGTACTGCCCCGATTCTCTGGACGGTGAAGACCGGCGGCGTTGTGTGACGCATGGTCTCAAACGATTAACTCCGTCCTGCCAGCAAATCGTACGGCAACGGTTGGTGCGTTGGAAGGAGGCGGAAGGGTATAGGCTCGCTTGCATCGAAGATGTGAAGCGGATCTGTCAGACCGTGGAACCCGGTGATGGCCGAATCCTGCAATGTTTACAGGAACACGAACAAGATCTCTCTGAAGGTTGCTACCAAAGCTTACCCAAAGGTCGCCTCCATCTGCGAAACTGAAGCGTTGTACACCGCATCGCCTCGCCCTTGCTTGATTGGTTAATGTTGAGGAATCATAGACAGTGATGAGGGGAAGGTTCGCCGGAAAGCAAATTCTCTCGTCGAAAAGACGGTACCAGGTAGTTACGCGGCCAGCCCTTCGAGGCAGGATCGAAGCTCGGCGGCGAATTCGCCGGCCCGGCGATAGCGCAGGGCCGGATCTTTTTGCAATGCGCGATCCAAGAGATCTTTTATAACGGGGGGGATATCCGGTCTGATCGCTCTTACGCTGAGATGCGGCGTGTGCGCGATGGCGAACAACAAGGCTGACACGTTGTCCGCTGTAAAGGGCGGCCGACCGGTCAGGAGTTCGAACATCACGACGGCGAGCGAAAAAATATCGGATCGTCCATCCACCTTTTTCCCGGCGATTTGCTCGGGGGACATGTACGTGGGAGTTCCCAAGACGATATTCGTCTGAGTTTTCGAGGACGTGGCCATCTTGGCGATGCCAAAGTCCATGATCTTCACGACATCATCGGCGGTGAGCATGATGTTGGCCGGTTTGATGTCGCGGTGTACGACGCCCTGCTGATGCGCATAATCCATGGCGTCGGCGACGGTGGCGAGTATCGAGATCACTTTCTCGATCGGGAGGAGATTCGGTTTCCGCGACCACTGCGTGAGTGTGGTGCCCTGAAGCATCTCCATCGCGATATAGCCGAGGTCGTCTTCCTCCCCGGCGTCGAAGATCGTGACGATGTTGGGGTGAGACAATCGCCCGGTGGATTCGGCTTCCCGAAAGAACCGAGCTTTCACCTCCTGCAGTTTCTCGCGGTCGTCGATCTCGTCGAGCCGCATGGTTTTGATCGCCACGAATCGCTGAATCGTCGGATCTTTCCCCAGATACACCACCCCCATCGAGCCGCGTCCCAGCTCCTTGAGAACCTTGTAGCGACCGAGTGTGCTGGGCGGACCGTTTTGTGTGGGGAGGGTGCGCGTTGCGGTCCCGGATTCGCCGCGGTCTGGTTCCTGGTCGATGGCGTCGGCATCTTCGGCCGGCGGTACAGGTTCTTTATGCCGAGGCGATGCTGCGGGTATCGCGAAAAAACGACGCAGTGCGTCAAGATGTAGGAGCCAAGCCGCGGTGATCCAAACCCCGATCAGCGTCAATGCGGCCGCGTAGGCCATCGTATAGCGGGTGTGTCCCACACGGTCGAGGAGTGAAAGGCCGGTAATCCGGAGGGACTTATCCACCACGATGACAGTGAACAGCGTTGTGACCGGAAGAACCAGATGTCGCAGAAATGAAAAACCTCGGCCGTTATCCGGCATCTGTCGGAGTGCGCGAAGTGAAAGCATGCAGAGGGCGACCAACCCTGTTCCTTCAATGAGAAGTCGGACGGTTTGGAAGCTGGTCAGGCCGAACAGGGTGAGAGGAAATGACTGTGCAACCGGCAGTTTGCTCAGAATGGGACCGGCAAAGAGCGCGATCAGTGCGACCGACACATATTGAAGGGTCCAACCCGATGCGTTGACCATGGGTGACGAAATCTGAAGCTAGTCAGTAGTCTAGCGGATCCCGAAGAGGAGTCAATGGATTGGGAGAAATATACGGAGGAGACCACATCAGAGCCGTCCGGCGGCTGCCTTCATCTTTGGAAGCAATGAGGTTGGAATGTGCAATGTGCCCTTGCCGATCCCGACTTCGATATCGGGTTTCGTGAGACCATGAAAGTCGCTTCCGCCGGTGACGAGAAGACCGAGTTGACTCGCGAGGCTGAGATATGCTCGAGTCTGTCGCGCTGCATGCGTGCTATAGTAAACTTCCACGCCGTCGAGTCCTTCAGCTTTCAATTGTCGAACCAGATCGGCCAGCGACTGTTCTGCGACCTTGACCCACGTCGGATGGGCCAGCACGGCCAGCCCGCCAGCCGACTTGATCCAGCGAATAGCCTCGACGGGGCTTGGAAGCTCACGCGGAACGTAAGCCGGTTTACCCTCGGCGAGAAACCGATCGAAGGCTTCTTTGGCGGATGTGACGACTTGTTTGTCCATCAAGACGCGGGCGATGTGGGGCCTGCCGATTGAATCGGTGCCGGCGAGCGCACGGACTTCGTCGTAGGTGATGTCCACCCCTAGAGCCTGTAATCGTTCGATAATCTTAGGATTCCGGCGATGACGACTGTCTCGTAGCGTTTTGAGGCGAGCGAGTAAATCGGAACTTTGCCAGTCAAGAAAGTATCCAAGGATATGTAATTCGGAGTTGCCGGCAAGCGAGCTGATTTCCACTCCGGGTACCACTTCGATCCCACAGTGGTTTCCAACCACCATGGCTTCCGCGACGCCGGTCGTGATGTCGTGATCGGTGATCGCCAAGGCCGTTACGCCGGCTCGCTGCGCCATGTTCACCACCTCGGTCGGTGAACAGCTTCCATCCGAGTGGGTTGTATGGAGATGAAGGTCCAGGCGGCTCATGGCGAAGATTCCGGAGATTTGGTTTTTTGGGCCAGCAGTCGGGCCGTATAGACGGACTCCACCCCGCTCGCTCCTTCGTGGAGTCCTTCGTCATAATGGAGAATGCGAAGGCCGCGCGTGAGGTTCAAGAGCTCGCAAGGGGCAAGGCAGAACTCTCGACGCTTTGGATGGTGGCGTTGGATGTGGTTGTCGACGGTAAAAGTTTCGTACAGCAACACGCCACCGGGCTTCAGTGCTTCGATGAAAGAGGGAAAGAGCGGTCTGTGCAAGTAAAAGAAGGTGAGAATGACATCGTACGTTTCATGTCCAAGAGCCGGTGGCTGCGGCGATTGCTCCAGGTCGAGCACTCGCGACCTGAGACCCGTGAGGTGCCGCGTGTGGGCGCTCTGAGAAAGTTGTGCGAGGGCCTGCTCATCATGATCGATGGCTTCGACCTGGTAACCCAACGAGGCGAGGAATAAGGCATGACGCCCGCTGCCGGAAGCCACATCGAGGACCGTGCCTTTAGGAAGCCGATGAAGCTGTTGAATGAGAAACGGGGCCGGTGGAGGGTCCGCACGAACGACCTGCTGCGCGAGTCTGGTACGCTCAATCTCGATCCCAACGGAGCGAGTGACGAAGGAGATCGGAGGGTGCAGTTTCCGCAGCCACAGCTTGATACGGCTGACCGAGAATTCATCGAAGAGAGTGCTCACGAGTCGTTCCGCCAGCGTTTCCAGCAGCTGGGACTCCTGAACGGTTCCAATATCGACGACGCGCTGTGCCACTTTTGCATAGTCGATCGTGTGATCAAGAACATCGGACAATCCGGCCGTCTCAAGCCGACAGTCCAATTCCAAATCGACGGCGAGAGGTTGCGGACGAGCACGTTCTTCAGACGTCACGCCGCAGCGGCCGCGGAACTCCAAGTGCTCGATGACGATCCGTCCCCCCATGAAGGCATTGTCGAAGATCGGATTTCAGACTGTCAAGCGGGGAAGTGAGATGGGGTTGGGGCGAAAAGCGTGATGGCGCGGAGGCCTAGACGAAGTAACGGCTCGTGTCGAATTTGTGTTCCGTATTGTCAACGAGCCGGACGATGCTGTGGCGGTATTCGCCGACGTCGTCTTTCTCGGTCAGATCCAACTCCGGGCCGTTATCGACGGGAGTTCCCTGGGCGTCAGCGATCACCTTGACGAGCGGCCGCTCACTCTCGGTCTTCTCGGCGGCCGGTTTCAGTACGACGGCGAACTCATCCGAGTCGAGGACCACCAAACTTCCGATCGGAATGATTCCCACGCAATTGACGAACAGTTTGAGCAAGGTTGCATCAAAGCTCTTTCCGGATTTGGCAAGCATCATGTCCAAGACTTTCGATGGCGACATCGGTTCCCGGCGGTAGATGCGGGACGATGTCATGGCATCGTAGCAGTCGGCGATCGTGAGGATCCGACCCGTCAGTGACAGCTTCCACGGTGTTCTTAATTTGGGATAGCCGGAATAGTCCAAGTTCATGTGGTGTTCGAACGATGCCGCGGCCATGCGCACTGGAAGATTGGTGATGCCCCGTAATTGCGTGAGGCTCAGGACCCCTTCGGTGGGGTGGTTGCGCATCATCGTCCATTCATCTTCAGTGAACTCCCCCGGTTTATTCAGAACCTCAAGGGGAATGGTTGATTTTCCCATGTCATGAAACAGTGCGGCCAAGCCAAGATCGGCGAGCTCGATTTTTGGGTAGCCGGCCCTGTTGGCGAGCGCGATGGAGAGCAGCGAGACGTTGACGGAGTGATTATGGGTGTATTGATCGTGACAGCGAAGCGTCGTGAGGCCCAGCATGGTCAGCTCGTCCTGCATCATCAAATCGACGATATTCTGAATGGCACGTTTCGCCTGCTTGAAGCTCAGCGCCTTGCCGTCACGGGACGACTGAGTCAGATTGCCGACTGCCTCGGCGGCTTTTCCATACGCCGCTTTGGAACGTGCCTTGCGTCGAGCCGTCGAATTGCCGTCTTCCCCCAGGTCCTCTTTCAGGCTGAGGAGACGAGGGTCCTGAAGGTCAATGCCGGCCACGGCCAGATGCTTCAGCTCTTGCCGGAAGTCTTCGATGGATTTCGTGGCTGGATCGAGACTGACGAAGAGATGGGCAAACTCTCGCAGGTCCTTGGAAGACACCGATGAAGAAAACGTCAACCCGCCGATCTTCCATTTTTTCAAGGCGTCAAGGATGCTCGACACGACCAGCATCTGTTGCGCCGTCACTTTGAGATGGTTCTCGCCGAGGAAGAGGAAATCGTCCTGTACCCACAGGGTGACCGGCTGATCGTGGGCCAGGGTTTCAATGAGAGTCAACATGGTCGCGACGGGTTTGTCCAAGGCGGCATTGGCACGGCCGTGGATCTTCGACGTCTTAATCAACGTATTCAACTGTGTGATGAGCTGGAATCCCAGCATCACCAATTGTTGGTCGAGAATATCTCCGGCTTCTGATCCTTGGCCGATCTTTCGCGCCAGTGATTTTTCGTGGGTCAGAATCGGTTGGATGCTGTCTTCAGCGGGTGGGTTTTGTAGAGGGTGAGATTGGCGTTCTTTCACGATCACTCGTCCTTCTGCGCTGTGCCGGTGGGGGGGATGCCGCGCTGGAGCCGCTGAACTTGCGACAAAGCTGTGGCGCACGCTTGCCGGACCGCAGCGCTTCCTTTTTTGGCTCCATGTGAGAGCGCCGTGATGGCGGTGGGAGTGGCGAGCTTCCCGAGCGTTTCCGCTCCGATGACCGCGAGTTCCTCTTTCTTTCTTCGATTCATCCAGGCCCATTCGGTCATCAGACCTTCCCAATAGGGCACCGCTTCGTCGCCGCATGTGGCGCGGACCGCCTGAAAGACCGCTCGACGCTCACTGACGGGGCGATCCATGAATCCCTCTTCCGACAGAAGAGGAGACCACAGGGAAAAGGAAACGGTGTACTGACCGGACATGAGGAGTTTGAGCGCGGCGAAGCGAACGCCCTCGTCTTCATCGGTGGACAGGGAGACGAGTTTGGACCCATTGCCGTTGGGTTTGAACAGACCGAGGGCGCGAACGACTTCCCGGCGAACCTGCGCGTCGGGGTACCGAATCAATTTCTCGACCGGATCTGCAAACTTGGGATTATTCCACTTGATGAGGATCGAAAGCAGATGACGAACGTAGCCGGGCCTGCGGTCCGATAACGCGCGCAACAAGGGATCCGGATGGTCTTTTGCCAAGACGGAGAGGACTTCCGATACAATGGCTTGATGGACCGGTGACGTGACATTCGCGAGCAGCGAACAGAGAGAGGGGACGGCATCGGCTTTCATCAGCAATAAGATCGTGGAGAGGCCTTTCACGTCGGCGTTGGGGTTTCGGTTGAGATAGCCTTCGATGGCCTTCACCCGTTCGGAACGACCGAGTCCATTGAGGAGAGACGCCAACTGCTGTTTGTGATCTTCGCTCAGATCAGGCCGTACGGTATCCGTTTCGTGAAGGAGACTTAAGACGTTCTCCAGCACGGTCCATTTGCCTTCCCGAAGAAGGGAATCCACGATGGTGCCCCATAGACTGAAGAGTTTTGTCAGTAAGGTCGGAGACATTTCCGAGGCGAGGATGGCGGTCAGCATGTCTAGAATGTACATGAGGCTGTCTTGTTTTCGTTCGGCCTCCACTTCTTGCGCCAGGGCGACAAGTTCTTCGTCCGTCACTTCATAGCCCGCTAGTCCCGATTGGAAACGACTTTTGGCGTTTCCGGAACCGCCGCCGTCGGAGTCGGTCCCCGCTTCGCCTCTCTTCTTGCGTTCCCGCTCCCGATCCAGTAATTCTCGGAGCGTCGAATCGGAGGAACTCATGCTGCTGTCAAGACGGCTGAAGCTGTCGGTTGCTGCCGACGATTTTGAGAGTTCTTCGGCCGTCACGAGCGTGATCGTCGAGAGATTCCGAGACCACAGGCGCGTGACGATGTCATCGTCGTCTTCGTTCGAGTCGGCGTCGCTCCATAGGGAAGCGAGGAACACCGACAGATCCTCTTGTGTAAGGCCTTGATGAAGGACGAGTTCTCGGATGCCGTCGGCGTACAACTTGAAGGCGAGGCTCTCACTTCCGCCATCATTTTCCGCCTGATACACGACCTGGTCTTTGCACAGCAACTCGGATCGTTGAATGAGGAAGGCCAGTTTAGAGTAGGCCGCGAGGTGAGTGGTCAATTCCTCGAGCAGTTGCTGCGTGAATTTTTGGGCGACAGGATTGGTTGAGCCGTACGTCCGGTTCGACTTGGCCGTTTTGTCCAGCAGTTTTAGAATTCGTTTGACGGAGAGGATCTCCGGATCTTCGGCAGTACGTGCGGCGACTGCGGCGGCCATCATTTCTTGCGCGGTTTTGAGATCCGTCGTCATACGTAAGACCTACCGGCAGATCGCCAATCCGTCAAGAAAAGCGCCGTTCTTTACAGTGGACCGCCTCCGGACCTGTGCCGGATCGGCGGCTTGTTTGTCACGAGAGGCCTCGGTAAAATCGAGCCGCACCGTATGAGGAACACTCCACTCGTCATTTGTTTCGGAGATAGCCTGACGGCGGGATTTCAGTCGCCGGGCAGGAACAATCCCTCCGGCCGGGCGACTCCCTATGGGCAGTTCCTGCAAGCGTTGTTGGCTAAGGCCGCGCAGGTCCGTATCTCGGGAATCTGTGGCGAGTTGACGGGCGGAATGGTCATGCGATTTCGGCGCGATGTGCTCGATCATCAGCCAGGCTATGTGCCGATCCTGGGCGGCACGAATGATCTCGGGTGGAACGCGTCTCCTTCCGATATCATGCACAATCTGGTCACGATGTACGACCAGACCTTGACTACGGGTGGTCTTCCTATCCCTGTGACGGTTCCCTCCATTCGCGTGGAAGATACGTCGGCTAGCCGAGAGGGACAGGGATGGGTGGCCGAACATCTTGCCCGGAGAAATCGGTTAAACCAGCTCATTCAAGAGTATTCTGGCTCCAAAGGTCTGGCTTACGTTGATCTATTTACTGTGACGGCTGAACCAGAGAGCGGGCAGCTGGCCGCGATGTATTCGAATGATGGAATCCATCTCACTACCGCTGGGTATAGGTTATTTGCCGAGCATGTGGCTCATATCCTGAGACCGTTGTTGGCGCAAGATCAGCAATCATGAGCTCCATGCTCCAGGCGGTCACTGATCGCGAGTTTGATCGGATGGTAGAGGCAAGCACCGTTCCTGTCTTGGTGGAATTCTGGAAACCGGGCTGTGGTCATTGCCACGTCTTGATGAAGGAATTGGGACAGTTGCAGGAAGAATTTAGCGATCGGATACTCATCCTGACAATGAATGTTGATGAGGAGTTTCAGATCCCCGCCGAACTGGAAGTCTCGTCGCTTCCCGCCCTGGCGCTCTATCGATACGGCGAATTCGTAAGGTTTATCGGAGGGCTTGGAAAGCGAGAGGAGATTGCGAAACAAATTGGGATGGTGTCGGGTCATTGACTTATCCGACGGAAGATTTGAATACATATGGTCACCAGATTCAGTAGAGCTTGTGCAAGTTGTTCCGCAAGACTTCGCAGCTGAATGCACAGTTGGCTAATTCTGCCTCGCATCCCACAATCAGGCCGTTCCATCGAAGGTTGCACCTCGAATTGCTTTGTGATGCTTCAGAGACTTAATAGGGGTGCCGTCATGCTTGCCGTCCCATCGGAATCTCGTGCCGTCGACCGATTTGCAATGTGTCATTGGTTTTCCAATTTGACCTTGGGCTTGCCCTGCAGACGAGTAGGCATTGCCAAGAGGAATGCCGGACATGCCAAGGTTAGTACGTACAAAGACATCGGACCTATGTGGTTTTCTTTTCAGTGTACGTAAGAACAGTAGGATGACGGCTTGCTCTAACACTCCCATGCACTTCGCACATGCTTGTACGAGGTCTAGGGCATTGGAGATAAAAAGCAAGAATCGACGGAGTGGAGAGCGGAAGGAAATACCATCTGATCTGGCTGGCACTCATAGAAAACGAGGGACGGTCTTACAGCATCCGCCAGGTACGCCCGTCGTTTTGGATCAAGCGGTCGGATTCCACCGGTCCCCAGGTCCCCGCTTGATATTCGGGCAGCCACCGCTGCCCAGATTTCTCCCAGGCTTCGAGGATTTGCGTGATCCAAGCCCAGGACGCTTCCACGGCATCGCGCCGCATGAAACGAGAGGCGTCTCCCGCCATCACGTCGAGCAGTAGGCGCTCGTAGGCTTCAGGAGACGGACGACCGAACACTTCTCCATACTTGAAGTGCATTTCGACGGGATGGGTTTGGGCACGTGTGCCAGGCACACGTGAGACGATACGGAGCGAAAGCCCTTCCTCCGGTTGTATTTTCAAGGCTAAGACGTTCGGAGCTTGAGGCGTCTGTCCGCCGGCATTGAACAGGATTTGCGGGATTTCTTTGAACTGCACGGCGACTTCGCTGGCACGCAGAGGTAGGGCTTTCCCTGTTCGCAAGTAAAATGGGACGCCCGACCAACGCCAATTCTCCACGAAACATTTGACCGCTACATAGGTTTCAGTCGTGGAGTTCGGCTTCACTCCTTTTTCACGGCGATAGCCGGGCACCGGCGTGCCGTGCACCGTTCCTTCCGTGTATTGGGCTCGGACGGTGAATTTCTCCACGTCCTTCGCCGTAATCGGGCGCAAGCATCGGAGGACCTCCATCTTGGCGTTCCGCACGACATCCGGATCGAGCGAGTAGGGCGGCTCCATCGCCACCAGACAGAGCAATTGCAACAAATGATTCTGAATCATGTCCCGCAAGGCACCGGCTTCCTCATAGTAAGTTGCCCTGGTCCCCACGCCTTCGGCCTCGCTCACGGTGATTTGAACGTGATCGACGTATTTGTGATTCCAGATGGGCTCGAAAATGCTGTTTGCAAATCGCACGACCATCAGATTCTGAACGGTCTCTTTGCCCAGATAGTGATCGATCCGAAAAATCTGTGACTCGTCGAAGACGCGACCCGTCACTTCGTTGATGGCCTTGGCCGAAGCCAGATCGCGCCCCACGGGTTTTTCCACGATGATGCGTGTATAGGGCGAACGAGCTTCCGGTGTTCCAACGAGGCCGGAATGGGACAAACCTTCGCAGACTGCGGTAAAGGAGCTGGGAGGAATGCTGAGATAGAAAATGCGATTGCCGGGCAATTGGAATTTACGCTCCAGTTCCTCGGCCCGTTCCTTCAGCCGCACATAGGTCTGCGCGTCGTCGTTCCCTCCCGCCAAGTAAAAGAGGTGCTGGGAAAAGGCGCTCCACGTATCTTCGATGAGGGCCTGTCGAGAATGTTTGACGACGCCATCGCGGACGCTGGCGCGGAATTCTTCATCGCTCATGGGAGTGCGGCCCAAGCCGAGCACGACATAGTTCGACGGCAGCAACCCGTCCAGGAGGAGATTGTAGACGGCGGGAATCAGTCGACGGCGGGCCAAATCCCCGGAACCGCCAAAAATGACCAGCGTACAAGGTTCGACGGGGGGCAGCGGCTCTTGGGCGGGACTGATATCGATCCGTTGGCTGTTCATCGAGGCCATCAAGGTCTCCTTAACGGGATGTTGCAAAAGACCGCTGGCGCCGAGGTGTTAGCACACGACCCGCATGGCGCCAGGTGATCATCGCCGGACGGCATGCCCACCGAAGGCATTTCGCAGGGCGGCCAGCATCTTTTCGGCGAACGATTCTTCTTGTCGTGAACGAAACCGCGTGAAGAGCGCTGTCGTGAGGGTGGGAACCGGGACATCTTTCTCGATCGCGTCGGCGATCATCCAGCGGCCTTCTCCGGAGTCTTGGACGTACCCTTTCAGTTTTTCCAGCTTTTGATCCTCTTTGAGCGCGCCCGCGGCCAATTCCAATAACCAGGACCGGACGACGCTCCCGTGCATCCAGAGATCGGCAATCCTGGCCAGATCGAGCTTGTATTCGCTTTTCGACATCAACTCGAATCCCTCGGCATAGCCTTGCATCATGCTGTACTCGATGCCGTTGTGCACCATCTTCACATAGTGCCCGGCCCCGACTGCGCCGACGTGGGCCCAGCCGTTTTCAGGCGCCAGCGTTTTAAACACGGGTTCGAGCCGTTTGACCGCCGTATCTTCTCCGCCGACCATGAGGCAATAGCCGACTTTGAGCCCCCAGATGCCTCCACTCGTTCCCGCATCCACATAGCGGATCCCTTTTTTCTTCAGCTCGGCGGCCCGCCGCACGTCATCATGAAATCTGGTGTTTCCGCCGTCCACGACGATGTCGCCTGGTTGGAGGAGCGCCGCCACCGCCAGGATGGTTTCTTCGGTCGGAGCTCCGGAAGGAACCATGACCCACACGACACGCGGGGCAGTGAGCTTTCCGACGAGATCAGAGAGGGATGACGACCCGACGCAGCCCTGGCCCTCCGCCTGTTTGATCAGATCGTTTGATCGATCGTAGACCACCACACGATGCTGATCGCGCCGAAGACGCGTCACCATGTTCATCCCCATTTTGCCGAGTCCGATGAATCCCAGTTCCATGAGACAGCTCCTTGGCAGCTAGGCCGATGAAAGACCAGAGTGTTACCCAACCATCGAGTGACGGGCCGGATCTCCCCACAAGTCGTCTTCGAAACAACCTTCGCTACATAAAGGCAGCCGACGTTGTTCGCCGACGGTCAGTCGATCCGCGCAGGGTTCGGCACATCCTTAAAGAGAAGATCGGCAAATTGACGACCAAAGTTGAG
Source organism: Nitrospira sp. SG-bin1 (assembly GCA_002083365.1). Lineage (NCBI taxonomy): Bacteria > Pseudomonadati > Nitrospirota > Nitrospiria > Nitrospirales > Nitrospiraceae > Nitrospira > Nitrospira sp. SG-bin1. The sequence goes on from LVWS01000037.1 coordinate 22,823, forward strand.
CCGATCGGCGAGAGTCGCGGCCATCAGGAACTGCCCCCCCAAGTCGGCGAGCGCCGGCTCACGTGAAAACATGAACCGATGAACGTCCACCGGGGCCACCAACCAAAACCCTCTCAAACGAAAGAATGCCGAGATACAATCTTCGTAAAACAACATCAACAGGTAGTGGGCCGTCCCGGGCTTGTCCTCGAAGTCTTGGGCTTTGCCCAGCAGATGGTAACACTCCGCCTTCAAGCGGATCTGTTCGTTGATTGAAGTCGGGGGCGGACCTTGGCGGAAGCGATGGTGGACCTTTTCGATGAGTTTTGCGCAGACGCCGTCATGATCGTAGAGGATTCTGCCTTTTCGAAGCAGCGAAGGGAGGCGGAGCGAGTACGCGAGATCCTCTTCGACCGAGTGGTAGCCATGATAACGGATATCGGCCAAGCGGTCGCCGACCCGGAGGATTTCGTGGCCGTCGGCTTCGCCCTTGACGAGGGCGATCAAATCGATATCGCTGTGGGGAGTGAGGGCCCGCCGAGCTCCTGATCCGACGAGAATGACGCCGACGAGATCACCGCCTCTTCGGCCTTTGATATGCCGCAACGCCACCTCCACATTGACTTCGAAGCCGGGAGGAGGGGGCGATTCTGGCTGCTCCGGTGGTTCCGGGACGTCGAGCAGCTCGGCGTTCAGTTCGTCACGAGTGGGAGTGCTGGTCGTGAGGTGTGTGTCCATGACGTGCTCTAAATTTAGCGCGATAAATCATGTTCGGAAGCGTAATGAATAGATCCTCGGAAGACCTCTCTGTCGTTCTCGTCGACGCTTCCACGTTGCAAGGAGCCACGACTAATTACAAAAAGCGCCTTTTCAGCATTCTATGTATGGAAGAATAGGGTGTCAACGTTGAACGATCAACGTGCGAGGACTTTGGTGAAGATAGCCGCGGCTTCTTCGATCTGCTTCTCCGTGATTTGCAGGTGAGTCACAGCCCGATAGCTCTGTCCTCCGACGGCGTTGATGAGCACACCGTGCTCTTTGAAGGCGGTCACCAGTTCGGCCGGAGAGCGTTGCTCGTCGACGATGTCGAACATGACGATGTTCGTTTCCACGTGCTGTGGCGCGACCTGAATCGTCGGAATGTGCTGTAGCAGACGGGCCAGTTTTTTCGCATGATCATGGTCGGTCTTGAGCCGAGCGACATGCCGTTCCAAGGCATAGATGCCGGCGGCGGCCAGGATGCCGGCTTGGCGCATCGCACCTCCGTACATGCGGCGAAAGCGGCGTGCTCGATCCATGAGGTGCCGGTCGTTGGAGATCAGCAACGATCCCACGGGGGCTCCGAGTCCTTTCGAAAGACAAAGGGAGACAGTTTCGAAGTGTTGAGCGTACGCTGTTGGAGGCAAGGTGGTGGCGGCCACGGCATTGAAGAGTCTGGCCCCGTCGAGATGCATGGGGATGCCGTGTCTTACGGCAAGGGCTCGAATTTTTTCGAGCGTGGAGAGCGGATATATCGTGCCGCCTCCGGCATTGTGCGTGTTCTCGATGCAGATCAAGGCCGTCGTGATGCTGTGCGGATCGTTCGGCCTGATGGCCGCTTCCACCTGCTCGGCGGTCATGATCCCCCGCTCGCCGATGACCCAATGAAGTTGCACGCCGGCCAACGCCCCGGCTGCTCCCTGTTCATACCGAACGACATGGCTCTTGCTCTCGACGATAATTTCCTGTCCCGGCTGAGTGTGTGATCGAATCGCCAGCTGATTCGCCATGGTTCCGGAAGGAACGAAGAGTGCGAATCGTTTGCCGAGCATGGTCGCCGCCATGTCTTGGAGGCGATTGACGGTGGGATCTTCACCATAGACGTCATCGCCGACCTCCGCACGCGCCATGGCTTTCCGCATATCGTCGGTCGGTTTGGTGACGGTGTCGCTGCGAAGATCGATCATAGGCTCTGTCTCCCGAGAGTTCCGTACGGTCGGCGCATTTTAACAGATCAGCCACTTGCAGGTGAAAGCACACCTGTTACACTGCGGGTCCATGGGTGGACCGGTCCAATCAATACGTACTCGGTGGGCCCACGTCCTCGGCGCGAAGCGGGAAGAACTGGTCCCGTTGGCGTGGGCCTTCATCTATTTTTTCTGTCTCCTGTGCGGCTACTCCATTCTTCGTCCGGTGCGCGACGAAATGGCCATCGAAGGCGGGTTGAAACATTTGCCCTGGATGATGACCGCGACGTTCCTTACCATGCTCATGGCCACACCGTTGTTCGGGTGGCTTTCGGCGCGCTGCTCCCGCTATCGGCTGTTGTTGACCGTCTATGCGTTCTTCATCGCGAATCTATTGGCCTTCTATCTGTTGATGACGAGTCAGCTGCATCCGGACTGGGTGGCCCGCGGATTTTTTGTCTGGCTGTCGGTGTTCAATCTGTTCATCGTGTCGGTCTTCTGGAGTTTCATGGCGGATCTGTTTACACCGGAACAGGGGGCACGGTTGTTCGGCGTCATTGCTGCGGGAGGGAGCAGCGGCGCATTGCTTGGTCCCCTCTTCACCACGGGTCTGACGTTTGTCTTCCCGATTCCGGTGCTGATGATGGTATCGAGCGTGTTTTTGGCAGCGTGCATCGGATGCGTGTATCGATTGGAACGCTGGGCGCGAACACAGACGATTCATCCTCGACAACGGCAAGGTGAACCGCTGCGCGGCACCTTTCTCGCGGGCGTTCGTCTGACCTTCTCGTCACCGTACTTGTTGGGGATTTGCAGTTATCTGGCGATCCTCACGATGACCGCCACCGTTCTCTATTTTGAACAGACCCGGTTGGTCTCGGAGTACCTCGACCAACCGGAGGTCCGCACGCGATTCTTTTCCACGTTGGACTTTACGACCAACCTATTGACTTGGCTCACGCAGGTGTTCATTACAAGAAGACTCGTCAGCCGATTCGGTCTGGTAGCGGCGTTACTGTTCCTGCCGGCGATCAGTCTGGTGGGCTTTCTTTGGATCGCCTTGTGGCCGAGTCTTGCGGTCTATGTCGTCTTTTCCGTGTTGCGGAGGGTGGGAGAATACGCGCTGGCCAAACCGGCACGGGAAGTTCTGTTCACGGTCGTCAGTCCGGAGGAAAAATACAAGGCCAAGAACTTCATCGATACGGCGATCTCGCGTGGCGGCGATGCGTCCACCGCTTGGGTCGTCACCGTGGTGAAGGCACTCGGTGCGACGCCGACGCACATCGCGTGGGCGTTGATTCCTCTGATGGGGGTATGGGCCTGGTTGGCCACGGTGCTGGTCCGTCAGGAGAAGCGCCGTTCGGCGCCTGCCTTATGCGCGTCGGCGACAGAGAGTACTCGGGCTAACGCATGAATGGGTATCGCTTGCTTCGAACTCGCTCGATCTAGTCTCGAATGACCAGCGAGCCGATCACATAGGAGCTTGTTCGCCCCGATTTGGCCCCTCGGATTCGCACCTCCGACACATCCCGCACATGCTCTCGGAGACTCCACATGCCGTCGGCCTTCAGTTCCGGCCAGAACCACCAGGTCCCGTCGCGTTTCCGAAACCAAAGTTGAATCGAGGTATCCGGCAGTACTGCAATCGAATCCATGTCGAAAGACATCGGCGCACGATTCTCGATATGACTCACCCAGATTTTGACCCATTGATTCTGATCGTGCGAGGACAAGACGCGGGGAGTCTTCGGCCAGTCCACCTCGGTGCATTTGAAGTCCACGAGTTTACCGAACCCGCGGCCCATCCCGTCTCCCGGATCCGGCAGGGTGTAACACTCGATTCCCGTTTCCATGCTCAAATGGAAATGGGTGTGGCCGATCGTGTCGAGATTGACGTCGCTGCGAGGACAACGCTGGCGGTAGGTCCAGCAGTCGCTGTGCTTGGACGGGTCGCAGATCTGCAATTGGCCGGATGGGGATTTCCCGGTCTTGAACGCGAGAGTGGAGCGAGCCTGGGCATAGATGTGAGTCAGCGCTCCTTCATCATCGAAGTTGACCAGGCACTGTTGTTGGCTGCTCCCGTTGGGGCGCACTTGTACCACTTTGGGCGGCTGGCTTTCTCGGTCGCGTTCGGCGGCTTGTTCAGGCGTGGCCTGTATCGGAGGAGTCGGGGGGGGACTCGGACGGTTTTGCTTCAGCTGAGCACAGGCTCCCCATGATGCCGCCAGCAACACGCAGAGAGCCATCCTGAGACCATGTCCGTTGACCTGTACTAATGAGCGCATCGATGCTCCTTTCTCTTGCGCCAACGCGAGCCGGCACACCGCTTCTCATGTCATCCTCAGGTTTAATTGTAGCAGGTTGAGCTGTGAGGGCTTCAGGTTATTTACTCATGAAAAAAACGCGTGGTATAGTCCGTCGCCCTGAATCGGCCACATTGTCTCAGGGAGATGGATCGATTGCAACGATCATTGGAACCTCTGTCTACCCAAAATGGCTTCTATGGCAATGGAAATTCCGGTCAAATTATACCTCGATAAATTATTGAAAGAGTGCAGGAATGTAGCAACGGCGCTTGCGCTGCTGTCAGGTCCAGTGAAATCAAAAGTGCTGCATGCCGTTGCCGATCGGCTGGCCGTGGGGGAAGACACGATTCTCGCGGAAAACGCCAAGGATGTCGAGGCCGTGGGCAAGTCCTTCGAAACCGCGGATTCGAAAGATCGGATGAAGGCCGCCGTGGCCCGTGTCCGCCTGACGGCAAGCCAGATGAAGGAGATCATCGAGCGGATCCATTTTATCGCCGATCTGCCCGACCCTGTCGGTGTTGTGACGTCGAGACAGGAACGACCGGACGGATTACTCGTTTCCAGGGTACGGGTGCCCATCGGAGTGATCGGTGTCGTCTCCGAGTTCAGCCCGCTCGTGACTGCGGAGTCGATTGCTCTCTGTTTGAAGTCGGGCAACGTCTGTATCTTTCGCGGGGCCCCGGAATGGAAGTGGACGCATCAGGCGCTTGACGCGCGATTCCGTGAAGCTGCGATGGAGCATGGCGTACCGAAGGGGGCCTGGGTCCTCATCGAACGTCACGAAAAAGAGGTCGCGCTCGATTTGATGCGATCGGGCAAGCACCTTGACGCGATCATCGTGCGTGGCGGAGCCGGTTTACGAAAGGCCGTTGCCGAGCAAGCCAAGGTTCCGTTGCTCTGCGATGACGGGGGCCTCACGCATTTTTACATCGATGAAGACCCCGATATTTCAGTCGCACAAAACCTGGTGATCAACTCGAAGGTGCAACAGGCAGGGGCTTCCAATGCGTTGGATACCTTGCTGGTCCAGCAGATCGTGGGACGACAGTTCTTGCCGCCGTTGATCAACCGTTTGCTGGACCAATTCAAGATCGAAGTGCATGCGTGCCCGAAAACGGTCGCGCTCATGGGGCAAATGGCGATGACGGGACATACGGCGATCATCCCGGCAACGGAGGCGGATTGGCACACTCAGTTCGCCGGGCCGATCCTGGCCGTCAAGATGGTGGAAGATCTTGACGAGGCACTGGCTCATATTAGAACGCACGGACCTTGTCTCACCGCCGGGATTGCCACCACACGCTACGCGTCCGCCATGCGATTTACCAGGGAAGTCGATGCCAGCGCGGTGCTGGTCAACGCCTCCACGAGACTCCATGCCGGGGACAGCTTCGGGATGGGCAGCGATGTCGGGCTGAGCGTGGGAAAACTGCATGCGAAGGGGCCGATCGGTCTCGAGCAGCTCACCTGCGAGAAGTACGTGGCATTCGGGTCGGGACAGCTCCGGCTGCCGCATCCCGTACCGGAAGCGTACTTCGATGCCATCATGCTGAAACGGCCGTAGGTGCTTGTCGATAACGATTCCCCGCTTCATGCTCAGTCGTTCGAACCTGCTTGACGGCCGTGCTGGGAACCTTTTTGAGCAAGCGCGCCAACATAGCCGATGAGTCGTTGCAGCAAGCGATTCGTGACCATCTCGCCTGGTGGGGGCTCAGGCATTTCACGTCAGACCGAGAGTATTTCTTGTGGCAGAGGCTATGTCTCTCCGCGGATGAATTGAATCAACTTCACGCCCATGTCGAACGAAAGCGCGGCGGCGATCGCTGTGATGAAGTCGCGTTCTATGATCTTGCCGCACGGCGAGAGATCCTTCCGGTTCTGTACAGCCAACGGTATGAGTATTATGAAACAATCGCACGACGGACGATCTCGCGTTTGGGCGAGGCGAAAAGCGTCTTCGATTTCGGTTGTGGGCCGGGGATTCTGACGTCCTTGTATGCGGACCTGTATCCAGAGAAACATTTTTTGGGTGTCGACCGATCACGTGCGTCCATCCTGGTTGCGCGGCAAAAAGCCGAGAGTCTCGGCCTGCAGAACCTCCGCTTTGAGTGCGTGGATGTTGAGCTGGAGCCGCTCTCCGGTTCATACGATCTCGTGATGGCAACCCATGCTCTCGTGCAGGCAGAGCAGGACATGGGAATTCCCAGTCAAAGTTGGCGGACGTTTGAGCGGGGACACGATCCTTCGTTACAGTCCTCATTCGAACAGCGGACAGGGCTTGCGGCTCGATTGGACCGGCTGTGCCAGGTCATGGACTCACCCGGCCGCATGATCGTGTGCGAGAAAACTCGACAGTTGGCCAGAAGAGTGCCGTTTCAGCGCGCATTGGCGAACAGAGGGCTCCGGCCGGCTGAGCGCCCAGTTCCGATCCGATATCATACGGTCGAAGAAGTGGTCGACGACGGCCCGTTTTATGTGCTGTGTCGAGGAGGCGAGGCGGCTCTGAGTTGGGATGAATCACCGGAGCGTGACGAAGGTCGCCCGTTCGATCCGGACGAGATTCCTCCAACGGACGATCCCAACGCGCCGCTCTACGAGAATCATCGGCCTTCGGCACAAGCGGCGTGGGAACAATTGAAAGACCGAGCGGTTACCAGAGAAACCACCCGTCACGCGGCCGATGGCCGGGAAGTGCATGTGGAGCGTGGACGCTCTCACGGACGGCAGTATCTCTACTGCGCGAACACTTTCGACCAACGGCAACTGGTCATTGTTGAGGGGGGACGTGCGGCCATCCTTGATTCCTACTACCAGGAGATTCTACGTGGGCTTCCCTAGGAAAGTTACTGGCTTATACTGGCCGGCATTGACGCCACACACGGCTGGGTCCATAAGGGTCGATAGAACGACTGAACATATTGTGGCGTGTACGGTTGACGGAGGATCTCGCTTCAAGGGGTCACTGGAAGTTCGTCTCTCGCCCATGCTCGTTCCAGTCGTGAGTCGCAAGGAGGAATCACAATGAGGTCGGCGCGCACCATGATCGTTGCACTGAGTGTGTTGCTCTGTGTCGGTTGCGCCACGCCGCCGGAAATCAAACAGGCGCTGATCACCAAAGACCGGGCCTATGCCGAGAACGAACGGCTGATGCAGCAATACCGCGAGCTGGTTGGCAATGTGACCCAGCGGCACCAGCACTGGTATCGCTACGTGCAAACCCGTCTCAAGCTTAATTTGGCGCTGCAATGGGCCACCATCAATCCGAAACTCACTGACGTGGCCGATGCGGAGTTGGCGAAAGACGATGTCGATCTGCTGGGGAGCGACGTGATCGCACTGATCAATGAAGTCCGGCTCAAGAATCTGCCGGAGCGCAAGGGGCCGACCGGACAAGTCCTCTTTCAAGCCGGCACAGGAGATATGAACAATCTCCTCCAAAAACTACCGGAGCTCATCGGTCGAGTCGAACAGCGTGTGGCAAAGGATTCGCAAGCGTCTACGGTGGATTTGACTCCGTTCGACCAGTACCGGACCAACGTGGAAGCGCTCCGCCGAATCAACGCGATTATCAAACAGTACTTGGACATCGATGTGACTCTGTCCCGGGAGGATGTCCAGTCGCTCGCAGAAACGCTCCGGACGCTACGCCGATGATACACATCCATGATTGGTAGGAGACCAGCATGATCGCACGACCAACGATAGCATTGAGCATGGGGCTCGTGCTTATGAGCCTGGTAGGGTGCAACTCGATCCGGAGTGATGCGGTGCGTGATCTTCTCCATAAAGAAGGGATGAAGATTGATGCCGCTCAGACGAACATCGATGTGTTTCAGAAAGAAACGGAAGCGCGTATCACCTTCTTGGAACAGGCCCGGAGCGCGCTGCATGAAAGTTTCAAGGCTATGCAGGCCCAGGAAGCCAAACATCAATTCGTGCTGTCCTCGTACCGTAACGTTGCCAATAAAAAAGGGGAGGCGGCCTACGCCGCCGCGTACTTGGTGAGCCAGATGTATTTGGCCGACTATCAGGGATTGGAAAAGGCCGTGTGGGATCAGTTCGAGGAAGATTTCTGCGGCCTCCGCGATACGGCCAATGCGCTGAATGATTCATGGAAACAGGTCGCGTCGATCCATGCCCAATTGAAGCAGTACGCGAATAAGTCGGGTTTGGCATCCGTCGATCCGGAATTTGTTGCCGCTCTGATTGAGCAGGCTCCGGGACAGTCGGATCGCATCATGGAGATCGTGAATCACTCACGGACAGTCAATGACGCGTTGGAGGAAGTCGTGGGCGCTCGTATCGTCCGGATAGGAGCTCTGCAACGTGCCCATACCTTTACGGCGGATTTGGTTGATCTTCTGGACAAGCTGAAGAAAGACGACGGGCAATAGAGGAGGATCTATGGAGACCAGCATCCGGGGGATCGTCGGTTTTTTGGAAGACAACGATAGCCTGATCAAGCAGTTAATGGAGACCGCCGAAAGTGCGCATCAGGAGATCGCCGATCTTTCGGTTCACGTGGACCATGCCCGCCAGGAGGCCAAAGCGTTGGTCGATCAGTTAGGTGCCGTTGAATTCTCCGTCGGAAAACAGGAAGAAACGAAAGTCCGACAAAAAGCACTCCTGGAAGCAGTTGCCGTGCTTCGGAAAAAATTCGAGACCTACAAGAATGACCCGTTACGCCGGGGTATTTATGCGGCGGAAATCTCCAATCTATACTTGCAGCTGTCCAACACCTTCAATAATGACACCATTGCGCAGATCGTGTCGTTCAGTAAAGACGAAATCAGGTCCTATAAAGAGCTTATGAAAGAGGCCGTGCTCGATGCGGCTTCGCGAAAAAAACGGGCGGCCGTCATCAAGGCCGCCGCGCAAATCTCCAAACTGGCGTTGGGTATTGCTGGAAAGCTCACATGACTCATCCAGCCACGCGTCGGAATCTCCTTGTATGTTTGGCCATCGTGTTCTCCGGTGGTTGCAGCCTTGATGCCGGAACCCGCGGCCCGTTCGGCCCCGAGGATCCGGAAACGGCTGTGCAGAAGGTCAAACTGCCCCATAAGGCTCCTGCACCGCATGTGTTTGAATTCACCGGCGAAGAAACTATCGGCCACCATAAGCCTCGGATGGCCGGGACCATTCCCGATGTCCCCGTCAAGCGCACCACGAACATCTCAGCCGTGCTGACCTCTAATGAGGTGGCGACATTACGAAACGCCGCGGAACGTGATCGGCGCGTCGCGACACTCCTGGGCAGCCGATGGGCGTTCATCGATGCTGATCGCATACCGCCCGAGGGGAAACTATCCTTTGGGTGTTGTCGGCACACATCCAACCTCGCACGGCTTGTGTATTACAGTTACAGCCAAAACGTCGCGCTAGAAGTTCAGATGAAGGAGACGAATGTGCTGAGCGTCTCTCGCCTGGATGGCTATCAGCCACCGGAAGGCCGACAGGACGTGCAACGGGGAATCGAGTTGGCGAGAGCCGACCCTCGCCTGGCCGGAAAGGTTGAACAACTCCAAGGTCATGGACTGCTCATGCAACCAGACCATGGATTCTTCAGGAACGATCCAGGCTACGCTCACCGTACGATCTGGATCACATTTTCCCATGGGCAGGATGGAGATCCAAAATATTGGGCGGTCGTTGATTTGACCGAGGACAAAGTCCTGGAAGCTGGAGAGGAACCACCCCGCTCATGAGAGGGAATGAGATGAAACGCATCTGGCTGAGCACAGGGATCATCCTCTGTGCGTTCTGGTGGTCCGAGCCGTTGTTTGCCGAGACACAATCCGAGCATGTGGAATGGGGGCGTTGGAGTTTCGACTGGGAAGTTCGAGACAATACAGGACTGGCCCTGCGAAATGTGAAGTATGCGGATGAGCTCATCCTTGCCAAGGCCAGCATGCCCGTCGTCCGTGTGAAGTATGTCAAAGAGCGGGTCTGGTGGAATCCCTTTACGTGGTTCGGCTCCAGGGCCGATAGTGGACGATGCGGGCCGTTTCAGGATCGTCTGCGATGGCAGGATCTCGTGCCGATCGTCAACTGCGGCGATCAGAAAGTTTGTATGGAGAACGCCACTCAGCACAACGTAAAGTGGCTCGAAGTGGGAGCGTACGCTCGGATCGGCGAATATCACCTGTACCAAGCCTGGCATCTGTCGGAAGAGGGCGAACTTCGTCCCGTGCTCCACAGCCGAGGATTGTCGTGCAATACCAATCATGATCACCATCCGTATTGGCGCTTCGACTTCGACATCAACGGCAACGGGATGGATCAGGTCTTCGTCCATGAAGATGGAGGACCGGATCGCGGATGGGGACCGGGATGGCGGAAATACGTGAATGAACGGAACGATGCCAAGATTCAGGGGCTCAGCAAGGCCTGGTTGGTTCGTGATCAGGTGAATGGCCATGGCGTCTGGATCTTGCCCGGCAGCGGCTATGCTCCGTTAAAAGATGATGGCGAGCGGGACAAGTTTGCCGACTTCGATGTGGCGATCCGCCGTGCCAGTGCAAGCGAGGACGTGCCCTGGACTTTTGGAGCCCGAGGCCAATTGGGGTACGACGAAGACAATCAAGGAGTGCAAGAACAAGACATTGTGTTCTGGTATGTCGCCCACTTGCCACACATGGCCGTTTTGGGCCCGACGAAGTGGCTCACGCTCGGCCCCATCCTTCGAGTGCAGCGCTAGAGACTATCTCAAGCTGGTTCACCAGAAGCATTAAAGAACAGGGCTTTGTCGTCACTTCTTTTCTGTGACGAGAGTGGTATGAGTTATGCTTGAAGAAAAATCTTAGCAGCCAAGCTCTTTTTAGATATTTTTGTTGACAAAAAAATTCGTATAGGAGTATTGAGAGAATAGTCCAGTGACTTGTTGCGTGCGAGTCATTCCTTACCAGGAGGAGGTGGAGATGGAAGACCTAAGTCCACCGGATCACATCGGCCCGCCGAACTATGGGTGGGCGCCTCGCCAGTTATGTTAGCCAGTCTCCATGAGTTGTCGCGCTTCCCCGCGTAGGGGTTATGGTCTGGCAGGCTGACTGCATGGAGAGCCAAAGGCTGACGTAGGTAGACGATCGTTCAGGGTCGCATAGCATACTTCCTGGCGTACTGATCCCTGCCCATTCTTCGTGCGGGTCCGCAACTTTTACCTATGTACATCGAGTCGGCGCCCTAAGCGCCACGTGCAGGTGCCCCTCGGGTTGTGCGAGGGGCACCTGTGATCGTCTTGTCAAACGAGATGAAGTAATGGAGAAAATGCAGTAGGTAATGGCGGTTCTATTCCGTTTGGCAGCTATTGGGATAGTTCGGGATATTTCGCGAAACGCAATACGCGCATAGTCACACTGGCCAGGTCATGGTGCGAACGAAAGGAGCTATGCCATGGATAGTACCTTCTTGATTTTCGCAACCGTCATGCTCGCGATTTTTCTTGGCGGGATCGTCGTCTACAAGAAGAGCCAGTAAGCTACTTGCTCTAGAAATCGACGGTAGGGTTTACGAGTTTACGTGTTGCTCGCGACGGAACGAGGAACAGGCGATGGCCTGTAAGTCGTCGCCTGTCCTTGATGGCTATTCGACAGAGGAGAGAATTGTGATGTATGTCGACTGTTCTTGCCAGGTGTTGTCGTGAGCATGTCATCCTCGCCAGCCACCGAGCTTTAAAATAATTGTTGTCTTGCCCCATCATGGCGCTCCCGCTAAGGTGGCGCTGGTTGTGTCTGTGTATCGCAATCCAATAGATCTCTTCCCGGAACGCAGAGGCTGTTGCGACGTGGTCTAGCTGCAATCATTTATTCATGGGTGGATAACGTTTCATGATCATAGTGTCCAAAGGCTTGGTATTTCTTCCGGTGATCATATAGATGATTAATCCAGCAGCATTGTTGTTGCCTCAAGTGCGCTATCCCCACCTTTGGAATTGAATCTCCTTGCGCTCGGTGTGGCGTGTGATGTTATGTGGCGACAATTAACTACTCTTTAGACAGTTCGACAAGCTCGTTGTGTCTATCGGTCTCCACTGGAGTTCATGGCAGCCTATAGGGAAGCAGAATGAAACTATTCGAACGGTTCATCCGCGATCTCAATGAAGAATGTGTCTCCCCACACCGCAGGCCGTTCAATACGGCACATGAACCAACGCCGCCGGCTTGACGGACAAACTTCGTACTTCTAGTTTAACCAATCATCATGTGAGATGTCATGGCTGCCATGTCAGATTACCCCTAAAGCTATGGTAGGGGGGATTTACTAGTGGTAGGTGGAATCCTTTTAAGATAGTAGATCGCACTGCAGCAATAATTGCCGTGAGACATGGTGTTCTCCGCCACAACAATAACGATCGAGATCTTGATGGTATGGTTATGGGACAACAAGACCCTTCCCATTACGGCGTGATGAGAACGAGGTTTGAATGGAAACTTCATTAATTGAGAAAAGCCTAAGATGCTAGTATTGCGGCGGGAGTTCACTGTAGCCAAGCCGTCATGCTTCAACAATGGAATGCGTTCATTTGTATATTCTCTGATTTGGGTATTCTCTGATGTGGCTGCTCATTGAACGACTTCAAAACTTAATGAGCGCCAGAGAACGGCGTCGCTCGTATGTGCTGCTCGGGGGAATGGTCCTTGCCGGCTTAATCGATGTGTTGGGGATTGCATCGATCTTGCCGTTTATGGCGGTGGTGGCAAAGCCTGAAGTTATTCATGCGAATCCCTGGTTGCACAAAGTCTTTACGATGCTGGCGTTCGAGTCCGCCAAGAGCTTTCTTGTTGCCCTGGGTGCAGCGGCGCTGGGGTTGTTGCTCTTCAGTAACGTGGTGTCGCTGGCCACCTCGACCGCCATCCTGTCGTTTTCAAGCAATCTGGGGCACAACATTTCAATGCGGATCCTCGCGAATTATTTGCGGCAGCCATACGCTTATTTCTTGCAACACAATACTTCCAGCCTTGTTTTTAATTGTACTGAGGATGTCTCTCGCGTGGTGAACGGCGTCGTGACTCCTGCCTTGCAGGCCATTGTCAAATCGGTCATCGTCGTTAGTATCCTGCTTCTAGTCCTGTGGGTCGATCCTTGGCTGGCGGTCTCGTTCGGAATCGTGATCGGAACGATCTACGCTGGCGTGTTTTTCAGCGTCCGTCGAATGGTGACCAGACTTGGAAAGGCCAGTAAAGACGCCAACAGAGAACGATTTCGGCTGGGCACGGAATTGCTGAATGGAATGAAGGAGCTAAAGATCCTTGGGCAAGATGAGGCCTATCGGCAACGGGTCGCCGATCGGTCGGCGGTGCACGCAAAAAATCAATGGATCAGCGCCGCAGTGAGCCTAGTGCCGCGGTACGCGATTGAAAGTATTGCGTTTGGGGCCATGATCCTCGTGGTGCTCTATCTCTTGACCGTGCGCGAGAATTTCACCGAAGCCATCCCCTTACTGGTTCTCTATGCATTTACCGCCTATCGTTTGTTGCCGGCATTCCAGCAGCTCTTCAGTGCCATCACTCAAATACGATTTAATATGAGCTCCTTGGAGGTCGTGGAGGAAAGGTTGAAGATGCGCGGGAGCCCACGAGTCAGCGAAGTCGAGCCGATACCGCGGGCGAGCAAGGACCGTGTCCTCTTTCAGCAAGAGATTGAACTCAGGCACATCGACTTCGCATACTCCACGACACGCACCCCTGTGCTCGAGGATTTTACCCTCAAGATACAGCGAAACTCGACCATCGCATTGGTCGGTAGCACGGGAGCCGGGAAGACCACGATCGTGGACATTATATTGGGACTACTTGAACCCCAACGCGGTTTCCTGTTAGTGGATGGCATCCCTATCACTTCTGCGAATGTCACCGCCTGGCAAAAACGGTTGGGGTACGTTCCGCAGCACATCTATTTGGCCGACGACAGCCTCGCCGCGAACATTGCCTTCGGTGTGCCACCCGAACAGGTGGAGATGGAGCGCGTTTTGCACGCGGCGCAGATCGCCAATCTGCATGAATTTGTTCTGAGAGAGTTGCCTGGTGGGTATGAAACATTGGTTGGTGAGCGTGGTGTGAGGCTCAGTGGTGGCCAGAGACAACGCATCGGAATTGCTCGGGCATTATACAGCGATCCGGACGTACTGATTCTGGACGAGGCGACGAGCGCGTTGGATGGTATTACCGAAGATGCGGTGACGGACGCAATCCGAACGATATTGCATGAGAAAACGATCATTATGATCGCCCACCGCCTGGTGACGGTGAAACATGCCGATACAATTTATCTGCTTGCATCTGGAAGAGTGACAGATCAGGGGACCTACGAAGAGCTTCTCGGTCGAAACGACGTTTTTCGGGCGATGGCAAAGGTGTCTAATTAAGGTTCCGATAAGTGTAGGAATTAGTCGTCGGTTTTGGACATGCCAATTTCCCTGGTGTGGACTAATCAAGGGAACATCTGATTCATTGAGAGTTCAGGCAGTGACCAATCAAATCCGCTGTATGTCGGCGCATCGAGCTCAATGCGCGCAATGTAGGTATTGCGCATTCTGAAGCCTCCTTGTTGGACGCTCTTGCCTCTGGTGCTCGCCCTTATCCATAAAAAGAGGTCCTCATATCCAACTTCGAGAAATGTGCCCGATGGGATTCCTTACTAGGTATCTATAGGGGACTCCCTAGTCGTCCTGAAGATCGGACACGCGCATGCTATCGCCGTTGGATTGGAGAAATATTCTTCTTCTTCCGAAAAGAACTCATTTTCGGCGAGGGCCCGGGCGTCTATTGTCACAATTGACGACGGATCCTGTGAAAACATTACTCAAGAACATCTTTTGAAAATTCGGGGTGGAAATATCAAGGCTACACGTAGACGAACGTGAGCGAACGGTATCGCTTCATCCAGAACATATGTCGCAGGGAACAGTACTGTTGTCCTGGGTCATTGACCCATTCGTATTGAAACCTGGTGAATCGATGCCCGACTCTCACACTCAATACCAGGATTGCGCCCAGGTAGCTCGAACATTTTTAGAGTTAGGCTTTGCCGTGGGTGTCATTGATTCGCACAACCGGACTTTTCGGCCGACCAAGTCGTATGCATTGTTTATCGGTCACCGGATTAATTTTGACCGAATCGCTCCCCTGCTGAAGAGTGAGTGTATCAAGATCGCGTTCTTGGATACGGCTCATTGGGTGTTTAATAACCACGCGACCTATCTGCGCAAACTACAACTGCAACAAAGGAAAGGCGTCACTCTTACGGGAAGTCATCGGCTCGTCGAGCATAATTTGGCGATTGAACACGCGGACTATGCAGTCGCGTATGGCAATCAGTTTACGCTGAGCACATATCGTTACGCGAATAAACCTCTATTCCCGATTCATATCTCGAGCTGTGTGCAGGTTCCTTGGCCGGAGCACAAAGAATATGACACCTGCCGCACTCATTTCCTTTGGTTCGGCACCCATGGCTTCGTGCACAAAGGACTGGATTGGGTGCTCGAAGCATTCGCGCAAATGCCGGAATATCAATTGTACGTGTGTGGTCCGTTGGAAAGGGAAATGGATTTTGTCAGGGTATATTACCGAGAGCTCTTTCAAACGCCGAATATCCATGCTGTTGGCTGGGTAGATGTGAACAGCTCGAAATTTATTGAAATTGCGAATAGATGCATAGGGCTTGTCTACCCTTCATGCGCTGAAGGACAGGCGGGATGTGTGACGACGTGCATGCACGCAGCGCTGATTCCGATGAGCAGTTACGAATCAGGTGTCGACGTGAATAATTGTGGCTTTGTGTTAAAAGACTATTCCATCATGACGATCATTCATATGGTGCAAGAAATTTCTCATCTGCCTGCCAATATATTAGGCGATCTCAGTCGAAACGCCTGGGAACATGCAAGAGCCACGCACACGAGAGAACGATTCGCTAAGGAGTTCAAGAACATCATTCTGACTATCCTGGGAGAGCCTAGATGCAAAGAAATCGAAAGGTCACGAGCAGCCTAAGGACAGGACGTCGTGCTTGCTCCACATCTCTTAACCTGCCTCTTCGAACTTGGAGCCGGCATATTCGAAAACGTTGACTCAAGCAGGATTCAGACAGCACCCAACTATTGAGGCGGTTCTGTGCTTGAGGGGAACAGTATAAAGGCTCCCCTCGGTTCCTGATCCGGCGGAACGTAGGCTGGTGCCGGTTCGCCGGCTGGCCCCAGGTTTCTGATAAATCGATAAATGGCGCGTAGATCTTGCTCGGTCATCACGCGTAGGACGAACCACGGCATGGGCGGGCGAAACTCAACGGAGCGCGAAACCTTGATCCACTGGTCCTCCGAGAGATTGTGCATGTAGAGACGTAGATTACTGGCGTAGGTCGTGCCCCAAGGGCCGCGCCAGCCCATCGAATCCCCTTTGAGCCAGTCTTTTTCGGGGATCTTGCCGCCGGCTTCCGCGTAGCCGGTGGTATGGCAATCGTTACATCCGGCGATTGTAATGACGTACCGTGCCCGGTCTTCGGTCTTCTTGTCCAATGGCATGGCGGGTCCCGTCGAACGTCCCTTGTCTCCCGCGGCGGCAGCGGTCGCTAACGCAGCCATGAGGATCAAACACAACATGGATATTTGGATGGTGTGAATCACGTGCATGGTGCCTTCTCCATATTATTATGGATACGTGCCGGCCGGGCGGGCCGGCGTTCTTGCCGGGAGTGCGAACAGTCCTGAGTGTCGCTCAGTATTCGTCGATTTCATCGGTCTCATCGATCATCTCCGCCGTGATCTCGTCGGCCTCGGCGGTCCATTGCGCCAATGGAATGCCCTTGGCTTTCAGAACGGCTTCCTGTTCCGTTCCTGCAGCCATGGTGAGTTCATAGGTCACAGTTTGCTTGACTTGAAACATTCTCATAATGGTTCACCTTTAAATCGCTCTATGCGTAAATCGCTCTATGCGCTGTTGATACACAAAGGTTGAGTCGGTTTTCAGAACGACGACACCATAATCGGTCAGGGTGGCTCGCTAGCAAGGCTTTCTTTTGCCCTGCATCCATGCCTGTTCAAGTTCAGTCTGGCGGCGTATCTGCTCGAGTTGAAGTTGAAATGGCCGCTCCCGCTCGTCGTTCAGGAGCGGAGGCCGTCCGCCGCCCCCAATCCCATTCGTGCCTGCCGCCTGGACTCCCATTGTGGTGAGAACAGCGCCTACTGTAACGCCAAGGATAAAGTTTCGCATCGGGACTCTGTCGGGCTCCTTTCCATTTCAGAGATGTCGCACGACTCTACGTCATCAGATCCTCGGAAAGAGTGATCTATTCGCGAGGATGGTTTCCGAGCAACCCGCTGCATTGTAATCGATCCGGCCATGGATACCATAGGGGGCTTTTTCAGCCGGTCAGTCTTCACGACAGTGTGGCCGTTGCCTTGACTCCATTTCCGCCGCTTTGCTAGAGTGACCAATCCAAGTCTAAGCGATTGAAAGTTCCACTGTTTCCAAACCGTTCCCACACGTCACTCTGAGGCAACACCGTGATGAAGACATGGCTCTACGACGACGCATTTCAATTTGATCCTCGCCGTCTATATATTGATGGGTTCCAAGGGGAGTGGGGCGGCGGAGATTCGGTGGCGGAGGAAGAAGAACTGCCGCCGTCTCCGCAGAACGTTCGCGCCAAACCCGGGAACGGCCGCGTCACCGTCACATGGGATCCCGTTCCGGATGCCATGTACTACAACCTCTACTTCCAGACGACCAAGGGTGTACAAATCAAGTTTTCAGAGCTCACACGCCCCATCGCGGGGCCCGAAGATTTCAAGAGCGTGATCGGCGTGAAAAAAGACAAGGCGACTTGCCTCGAAGGTGCCTCCAGTCCCTATGTCCACGACGACCTTGCGAACGGGACCTGTTACCACTATGTCGTGACGGTCGTCACCCCGAAGGGGGAGAGCCTTGAGTCACAGGAAGTGATGGCCATCCCGTCGCCCTATCTCCTGGCCATGGTCATCGGCCGTGAAGGCGCGGGCGACGGTGAATTGAGCGCTCCCACGGGGATCGCGTTGGACAAGGACGGCAACATTTATGTGGCGGATACCGACAACCATTCGGTCCAGAAATTCGATAAGGCGGGAAAGTTCCTGGCTCGATGGGGCGGGGAACCGAGTTCGCAGGAGGGCCAGTTCTACTATCCCCGCGGTCTGGCCGTCGGGCCTGACGATGTCGTGTACGTGGCCGATAGCGGCAACAATCGCGTGCAGAAGTTCGATCTCGAGGGCAACGTGCAAAAAGCCTGGGGCAAGTTCGGGTTCGCGTGGCGCGGCGCCGACATGGGCCGCTTCGACGTACCCTGGGGCATCACGACGGACCAAGACGGCAATGTGTATGTTTCCGACACGAGCAACGCCCGCATCCAAAAGTTTCAAGCCGACGGCCAACCGCTGCTGAAGTGGGGGCGTGACGGTAGTTTCGACGGCGCCTTCTTTTTTCCGCGCGGCGTGGCGGTGGATTTCGTCGGCAATATTTATGTGGCGGATGAGAGCAACAACCGCATCCAAAAGTTCGATGCCCGCGGAAGTTTCTTGACGAAGTGGGGACGCGAAGGAAACGGGCCCGGCCAGTTCAAGTCGCCGTGGGGCATCGCCTGCGATGCGCTGGGGAACGTCTATGTCGTCGACAGCGGGAACCATCGGATTCAAAAATTCGACGGGAACGGCACGTTTCTCTGCTCGTTCGGGAACCGCGGGAAAACGGAGGGACAGGTCAACTTCCCCTACGGCATCGCGGTGGACAAGGAAGGCTGCGTGTTCGTGGTCGACAGCGGCAATAACCGTGTCCTCAAGTATGTGCCGACCGAAGAAGAGATGAATCGCGGAAAGGACGAGCTGGCCCAGGCGGTGGAAGCCGGAGCGGTGCAGCCGCCCCGCAGCCTTGCCGTCAAAGCCGGTGATACGGAAGTCTTTTTGAGTTGGATGGAGGTGCCGGGCGCACAGTCGTACAATCTCTATTTCAGCACGGCCCCGCATATCACGATCCAGGGGGCCACCAAGATCGAAGGCGTGACGAATCCCTACACCCATGAAGGACTCACCAACGACACGCCCTACTTCTATGCCATCACCGCGTCGTTCGAAGACGGGACGGAGAGCGGACTGTCGGAAGAAGTGACGGCGATGCCCGTGCTCATCGATATCACGGCGCCGCAGAATCCCTACGCGGTGATCAATCATGGGGCTTTCATGACCAATTCGCCCGACGTCATCGTGACGATCTCGGCGACCGATTTGGACACGGGAGTCGGAGCTTACTTTATTTCCGAAAGTCCGTTGACGCCCGTGGCCGGAACGCCGGGATGGGTGGATGTGACGCCGGCGATCAAGTTCGGAGCCACGATCCCCTTCATTCTCTCGCCGGGAGACGGGCACAAGACCGTGTATGTGTGGTTCAAGGACATCGGTAACAACGTCTCCACGCCGGCGAGCACCACGATTTTGGTCAATACCTCGGGCTATCTCTGCGTGGCGAGGTGGGGAAAGCCCGGACGC
This sequence comes from Nitrospira sp. SG-bin1, assembly GCA_002083365.1. Taxonomy (NCBI): domain Bacteria; kingdom Pseudomonadati; phylum Nitrospirota; class Nitrospiria; order Nitrospirales; family Nitrospiraceae; genus Nitrospira; species Nitrospira sp. SG-bin1. The sequence goes on from LVWS01000037.1 coordinate 42,562, forward strand.
GGCGCGTCGTTGCTGCACGGCGGCGAGTTCATGGCACCGATGTACGGACTGTGCATCGATCAACAAGGGTCGCTGTTTGTCGTCGACAACGGCAACAATCGGGTGCAGAAGTTCGATAGTGCCGGAAACTTCATCATTCTGTGGGGGAGTTTCGGCTCGGCCAACGCGAATTTCCACAATCCCACCGGGATCGCCTGCGACGGCAAAGGTGATGTCTGGGTGGTGGATACCAACAATCACCGGGTTCAGAAGTTCGACGGGAAGCTCGGCGGCTATATGTTGAAATTCGGCTCGCGTGGAAACGGCGAAGGACAGTTCAATGCTCCTTGGGGCATTGCGGTCGACCGCGTGCGTGGGTATGTCTACGTCGTCGACAGCGCCAATTTCCGCGTGCAGAAATTCGACATGACCGGTGAGTTCATCATGGCCTGGGGAAGCTTCGGCAACGGGGACGGGCAGTTCTATTTTCCGCGCGGGGTGGCGGTCGATCAAGAGGACGGGACGGTCTACGTCGTCGACATGGGGAATCACCGCATCCAGAAATTCGACACCAGCACTAACGTCTTGCCGCAGCTATTGACGAAGTGGGGAGGCAGTCCGGCGGCCGGGCATGCCAGCAGTGCCATGGCACAGGAAGCCGGACAATTACGCTCGCCTTGGGGCATCACCGTCGACGGGGCCGGGGATGTCTATGTAACGGATACGGGGAATCATCGGATCGAGAAGTTCGATCGTGAGGGCACTTTCATCACCCAGTGGGGCGGGTTCGGCAACGGCGACGGACAATTCAATTTTCCTTACGGAATCGCCGTCGATGCGAAAGGGAGCATCTTCGTCGTGGACAGCGGCAACACGAGGGTGCAGCAGTTCATGCCGGCGGAAGAGGGCAGCGAGCGGTTGCAGGATGAAGCCGAGGAGCTGGCCGAGTTGGAGAAAGCGCAACGAACCCAGAACGTGTGAAGAGGGAGCGATGCTTGATCAAGAACCCCGACTGGGATTGACGTACGACGACGTGGTCCTTGTGCCGGCTAAGTCACAGGTCGTGCCTAACGAGGTCGATACCAGCACCTTCGTGTCGCGCAATATCCGGATCAATATCCCGCTCCTCAGCGCGGCCATGGACACGGTCACGGAGTCCCGATTGGCGATCGCGATGGCCCGCGAAGGCGGGATCGGCATCATCCATCGCGTGCTGTCTCCGGCGGATCAGGCGATCGAGGTGGACAAGGTCAAGAAGTCCGAGAGCGGGATGATCCTGGACCCCGTGACGATTTCTCCGGACGAAACGATTCGCGATGCGCATCAGCTCATGGCGAAGTATCGAATTTCAGGCATCCCCGTCACCAAAGGCCGTAAGTTGGTCGGGATTCTCACCAACCGCGATCTGAGGTTCGAAACCAGGATGGACATGAAGGTGTCGCAAGTGATGAAGCGAGACCCCTTGATCACGGCGCCTGAAGGCACCAGTTTGGAGAAGGCGAGAGAGATCCTGCACGAACACCGGATCGAAAAATTACCGGTGGTGAACAACGAATTCGAACTCAAGGGGCTCATCACCATCAAGGACATCGAAAAACGGATTAAATATCCCAACGCGTGCAAGGACGGCCACGGACGCTTACGGGTCGGCGCCGCCGTCGGCGTCGGGCAGGATACGGAAGAGCGCGTGAGCCTGCTCAAAAAAGCCGGCGTGGATCTCGTGGTAGTCGACACGGCACATGGCCACTCGCAAGCGGTGTTGGATACGGCCAGGAGGATCAAGAAGGTGTATCCGGATCTCGAACTGGTCGCGGGCAACATCGGCACCCCTGAGGCGGCCAAAGACCTCCTCAACGTCGGAGTCGATGCGGTCAAGGTTGGGGTCGGGCCGGGATCCATTTGCACGACACGCATCGTGTCCGGCGCCGGCATGCCCCAGCTGACCGCTATCGCGGATTGCGCAAAGGTGCTGTATGGCACCGGCGTGCCGGTGATTGCGGACGGAGGCATCAAGTTTTCCGGCGACATCACGAAGGCCTTGGGCGCCGGGGCCTCTTCCGTGATGCTGGGCGGTCTGTTCGCCGGCACGGAAGAGTCTCCCGGTGAGACGGTGCTCTATCAAGCCAGAACCTACAAGGTCTACCGGGGCATGGGTTCCATCGGGGCGATGGAACGGGGAGGAGGGGATCGGTATGGGCAAGGAGGCCGCCCGGCCCAAAAGCTGGTTCCCGAAGGGATCGAAGGCCGTGTTCCCTATAAAGGTCCGTTGGCCGCCGTGGTGTATCAGTTGGTCGGCGGTGTACGATCGGGCATGGGCTACTGCGGCTGTAAAACCATCATTGAATTGCAACGGAATGCCACGTTCATCAGGCAATCCGTGGCCGGTCTCCGTGAGAGCCATGTGCATGACGTGATCATTACCAAAGAGGCGCCGAATTATCGGATGGATTGGGAGTGAACGCACGTCGTTTGTCATTCGTGAATCGTCAAGCGGTCTAACGGCTTGAGCCCTTCCAACAGTAGTTCTTCATTGTACGCATGACGCTTGACGGTTGACCTCCATGGAACTTTGGCACAATAGAATTCTGGTCCTCGACTTCGGGTCGCAGTACACCCAGCTGATCGCTCGCCGCATTCGCGAAGCGCAGGTCTACTCGCAAATTCTTCCCTGCACGGTCCCGTTGGCGACGATTCTCGCGTATCGGCCGCAAGGCATTGTGCTGTCCGGCGGTCCTTCCAGCGTCTACGAGAAGAAGGCTCCGGTCGTTTCAAACGAGCTCTTTGATCAACACATTCCGATCCTCGGTATTTGTTACGGCATGCAGTTGGTCACGCATCTCTCCGGCGGAACCGTCGCGAAATCGACCCATCGTGAGTATGGCCGGGCCGATCTCACGATCGACGATGCGTCCGACCTCTTCAAAGGAATCGGAGCCGACAAGAAGACGGCCGTCTGGATGTCCCATGGGGACCGCATCGAACGGATGCCGCCGGGATTTCGATCCATCGCTCACACGAGCAATTCGCCGGTCGCCGCGATGAAGCGGGACGATCACAAACGCCGGATCTATTGCCTGCAGTTCCATCCCGAAGTGGCTCATACGCCGGAAGGCACGAGGATCCTGCGTAACTTCGTCTACGAAATTTGCGGCTGCAAGCCGACGTGGACCATGCAGTCTTATGTCGAGACGGCGGTCGGCCAGATTCGGGACCAGGTCGGCAAGGAACGAGTCATCTGCGCGTTGAGCGGAGGGGTGGATTCGTCGGTCGCGGCGGCGCTGACGCATCGGGCGATCGGTGACCAGCTTACCTGCATCTTCGTCGATAACGGCGTCTTGCGGGCCGGTGAGCGGGACCAAGTACAAAAGACCTTCGCCTCGCAGCTCCATCTGAACCTGCGCATACTGGACGGGACGAAACAATTTCTCGCCGGTTTGAAGAACGTGACGGACCCGGAGCGAAAGCGCAAGATCATCGGCCGGCAATTCATCAAGCATTTTGAAGCGGAATCCAAGAAGTTGAAAGGCATCAAGTACCTTGTTCAAGGGACACTCTATCCCGACGTAATTGAAAGCGTCAGTTTCAAAGGACCCTCGGCCACGATCAAGACGCATCATAACGTCGGTGGGTTGCCGGCCCGTATGAAGCTCAAACTGATCGAGCCGCTGCGAGAGCTTTTCAAGGACGAAGTGCGAGTGTTGGGCACCGAGCTGGGTTTGCCGGACGAGATCGTCTGGCGGCAGCCCTTTCCGGGTCCCGGCTTGGCGATCCGCGTGCTCGGTGCCGTGACGCCGGAACGATTGGCGATTCTGCGGGCGGCGGAAGCGATCGTCGATCAGGAAATCCGAACGGCTGGGCTCTATCGGAAGATTTGGCAGGCCTTTGCCGTCCTGTTGCCCATTCGAACCGTCGGAGTCATGGGCGACCAACGGACTTATGAGCACGTGATTGCAATCCGAGCCGTCACGAGCGTGGACGGCATGACGGCCGACTGGGCCAAGATCCCAAACGACGTGTTGGGTCGCATGTCGAATCGCATCATCAATGAAGTCAAAGGCGTCAACCGGGTGGTGTACGATATCAGCTCGAAACCCCCGAGCACGATAGAGTGGGAATAGGGAAGGGTTGACGTGCGACCAGGTGGCTCCTGTGCTCGCGTACCGCGCACACAAGACCCAATCTGATTTGTAGATAAATGTCGGTGCTCGGTGCATGCGCGCAGTAGGACCCACACGGGTCACCCATCAATAGTTGTATGGAAATAAGATTGCAAAAGCTCATTGCCAGCACGGGGCTGTCATCCCGCCGAAAGGCGGAGATGCTGATTGCGGCGGGCCGCGTGTCGGTCAACGGCAAGGTCGTCACCGAACTCGGGACGAAGGTAGATCCCGATAGAGACCATGTCAAAGTCGACGGGAAACATCTGACCTCGGCGCAGCCATTTGTGTACTTGATATTGAACAAACCCAAGAACGTCATGTCCACGTTGGATGATCCGGGTGGACGGACGACCGTGAAGGACTTCTTGCGGGGTGTCTCCGTTCGCGTGTTTCCGGTCGGTCGGTTGGATTTCGACAGCGAAGGGTTGATGTTGCTGACGAATAACGGCGAGCTTGCCCAGGCTCTCTTGCATCCGCGCTATCATGTGCCGAAGACCTATTTGATCAAGGTGAAGGGCGTGTTGAACGATGAGGAGATCGCCCGCCTGGAGCGGGGAGTGAGACTCGAGGATGGAATGACGAGTCCGGCCCAGGTGAAGAAGGTGCGAAAGGTCGAGGCGAACTCCTGGTTGGAGATCACGATTCGCGAGGGACGCACACATCAAGTCAAACGCATGTTGGAAGCAGTGGGCCATCCGGTCCTCAAACTTCTGCGAATTCGGATGGGCCCGCTCTCGCTGGGAAATTTGGAGCCGGGGGAGTTTCGGTTCTTGACGGATCGGGAAGCCAACGGGTTACGGGAGTTGGTCGATGAGCGGATGACGTCGGTTGAACGGGGTGAGGTGCCCGTGCCGGGGTCGAAGCGGCCGGCCAGAAGAGAGGGCTGGGCCAAGCCCGAGCAAAAGAAAAGGTATTCAAGGAAGAAAGCGAAGGTTGCATGAACATCCGAACCCACCGCTGTGGAGAGTTGAGTAAGAAAGAGATTGGTCGGACCGTCGTTCTGAACGGCTGGGTTCAGCGTCGGCGCGACCATGGCACGGTCATCTTCATCGACCTTCGCGACCGAATGGGTATCACCCAGGTCGTATTCAATGCGGAACGAAATCTCAAAGTTCACCAGGCCGCTCATTCGCTCCGCAGCGAGTGCGTGGTATCGGTCACCGGCCAAGTCATGGCGCGGCCGGATGAATCGAAGAACCCCAATCTCTCCACCGGAGAGATCGAGGTCTTCGTCGACGACGTGGAAATTCTCAACGAGGCGAAGACGCCGCCATTCTTGATCGAAGACGATGCGGAAGTGACGGAAGCGATCCGCTTGAAGTACCGCTTTCTCGATCTACGCCGTCCCAGGATGCAGCGGCTGTTGAGCCTGCGGCACGGTATTATGCAGGCCACCAGGGAATTCGTGAATGCAGAGGGTTTCTTGGAGGTGGAGACGCCCATTCTGACGAAGAGCACACCGGAAGGCGCCCGAGATTATTTGGTGCCGAGCCGCGTCAACGCCGGACAGTTCTTTGCGTTGCCGCAGTCGCCGCAACTGTTCAAGCAGGTGCTCATGGTCAGCGGCGTGGATCGCTACTACCAAATCGCGCGGTGTTTCCGCGACGAAGACCTCCGCAACGATCGGCAGCCTGAGTTCACCCAGATCGACCTTGAAATGTCGTTCGTCGATCGCGAGCAGATCATGGGCCTGATGGAGCGGATGATCGTCACCATCTTCCAGAAAGTCGGCGGGGTGCAGCTGGCGACGCCTTTCCCGAGGATGACCTATGCAGAAGCGATGGGGCGCTATGGCTCGGATAAGCCGGACCTCCGGTTCGAGATGCCGCTCCATGACGTCACGGCCTTCGGCGCGGCGAGCGAGTTTAAAGTGTTCAAGGATGCGGCGACGAAGGGGGGCATCGTCAAGGCGCTGATCGTGAAAGGCGGAGCGGCGCTGTCGCGAACCAGGATCGATGCGCTGGGAGAGACGGCGAAGAGTTTCGGTGCGAAGGGCCTTGCGTGGCTCAAGATCACGACGGACGGACAACTTGAATCGGTGATTGCGAAGTTCTTGGATGCGAACGCTTTTGCGGCGGCGTTGCCGGAAGCGAAACCCAACGATCTCGTCCTGTTCGGCGCTGATAAGCCGACCGTCGTCCACGATGTGATGGGACGGATCAGGCTCCTGTTGGGTGAAGAGTTGAAGTTGATCGACACCTCCGCATGGCGTCCCTTGTGGGTGATCGATTTTCCCATGTTGGACTACGACCAGGAGCAGAAGCGGTACGTGGCCATGCACCATCCCTTCACGGCGCCGCTCGATGAGGATGTGGGGTTGTTCGACTCTGATCCGCTGAAAGTAAGAGCGAAGGCCTACGACATGGTGTTGAACGGGAGCGAGATCGGCGGCGGCAGCATTCGTATCCATCGGCGCGATGTGCAAAGCAAAGTGTTCGACCTTCTCGGCATCGGCAAGGACGAAGCCGTCGTGAAGTTCGGATTTCTGCTCGAGGCGCTGGAGTATGGGGCTCCGCCTCACGGTGGGATCGCCTTTGGGCTGGATCGTCTGGTGATGCTGCTGGGCAACGCCGATTCGATCCGCGACGTCATCGCCTTCCCGAAGACCCAGAAGGCGCAATGTCCGCTGACTGAAGCACCCTCCGCCGTCAGTGCCGAGCAACTCAAGGAACTGCGCATCAAGCTGGACTTGGTGGAGTAGGAGTTCCTGTTCTTATGGCAGGCAACACCGTTGGCCGCATCTTCACCGTCACCTCGTTCGGCGAGAGCCATGGGCCGGCGATCGGTTGCGTGGTCGATGGATGTCCGCCTGGGCTCACGCTCTCCACGGAAGATATCCAGCACGATCTCGACCGGCGGAAGCCGGGCACGTCCCGCCATGTGACGCAGCGGCAGGAGTCGGATACCGTTGAAATCCTTTCCGGGGTCTTCGAGGGACAGACGACCGGTACTCCCATCGCGCTGTTGATTCGCAATGAAGATGCGCGAAGCCGTGACTATGGCAATCTACTTGACACCTTCCGTCCCGGGCATGCGGACTATACCTACTGGCAGAAATATGGGATTCGTGATCATCGAGGAGGCGGTCGGGCATCGGCACGGGAAACGGCGGTTCGTGTCGCCGCCGCGGCCATTGCCAGGAAGTGGCTCCGGGAGAAATATGGCATCGTGATTCGTGGCTATGTGAGCCAACTAGGCCCCCATGAGTTGCCGTTCAAGACATGGGAGGCGGTAGGGCAGAATCCATTTTTCTCCGCCGATCCGGATATCGTTCCCAAGCTGGAATCGTTCATGGATGAGCTGCGGAAGGCCGGCGATTCGGTCGGCGCCAAAATCACGGCGGTTGCCGAACACGTGCCGGTGGGATGGGGTGCGCCGGTCTATGCGAAGTTAGATTCGGACCTGGCTGCGGCCATGATGAGCATCAATGCGGTGAAGGCGGTCGAAATCGGATCGGGGTTTGCCTCAGTCACTCAGCGTGGCTCCGAACATGGCGACGAACTGACACCAGAGGGATTTCTCTCCAATAACGCCGGCGGCATTCTCGGCGGTATTTCCACCGGACAGGATATCATCGTCACCATCGGCATCAAGCCCACGTCGAGCATCCGTATCCCGCGCAAGTCGATCGATAAGCAAGGCGAGCCGGTCATGGTTGAAACCAACGGCCGTCACGATCCTTGCGTCGGCATCCGCGCCACGCCGATCGCCGAAGCCATGTTGGCGCTCGTCCTCATGGACCATGCGCTCTTGCATCGGGCGCAAAACGCCGACGTAAAAACCGTGACACCCAAGATCGCCGGTTCCATCAAGCGGTCAGCAACGTCGGAATAGGTTGAGCGACCACTCTTTCAGCTGCGCCCGCTCCTCATCGTAGGAGGCCGCATACCATGCCCACTCCCCAGTTCATGTTTGCCGGTTATCCTACGGCGCCGGTGTTCAAGACCAAAGGCGGCAAGTCCAACATTCGTGAACTCCTCTGGGGCGATTGGGTGCAGTTGACCGGCGATCGGGACGGCGAATGGGTGCCCGTTTCCGTCCGTGGCACCAAAGGCTGGATGAAGCAGGCCGACCTCCAAACCGCCCGCTGTCTGGAGATCATCTTTCTCGATGTCGGACAGGGTGACGGTTGTCTGATGATTACGCCCGATGACAAGCATGTCCTTATCGACGCGGGCATCTCCGACAATATGCTGCGGTTCCTCCGTTGGCGCTATGCCGGGTTCAAAAACAAATGGACCTTCGACGCCGCCATCATCACGCACCCGGACCAGGACCACTATGGCGGCTTTCAGGACATCTTCGAGGAGCCGAACGTCTTTTTCCGATCTCTCTATCACAATGGAATTGTGGAGCGGAATGCCGACGACACCCTTGGCCCGTCCGAAACCGACGGTGGAGTGAAATATCTCACCGAGATCATTCGCACCGAGGAAGAACTCGATCGACTCTTGAGCCATGCCGCGAATCGCGGTAAGAAACTCTATCCGAAACTGCTCCACACCGCGTTCACGAGCGGACGGGTGGACGACATTCGTGCTCTTGCCACGGCTGATGATTATGTGCCCGGCTACGGCGCCGACAAGCACGTCAGGCTCAAAATCCTCGGTCCGGTGCTCGAACCAAAATCCGGCAGGGCCAGGCTGCGCTGGTTCCCGAAGACACTTGGCTCAACATCGTGGGATGTCGGGAAGACCAAGAACGGACACTCGGTTGTGCTTCGGCTCGAATACGGCCACCTGCGGCTGCTTTTTGGAGGCGACCTCAACAGCCCGGCGGAGATGTTCTTGCTCAACCAGTACGCCGGCGGTGCGAGAGAGGAAGCCGCCCTTGTGGCAGCGGGGCGAACAGTCTTCGGGTGCGACGTCGCCAAGTGTTGCCACCACGGCAGTGCCGATTTCACGGAGACGTTTCTCAAGACCGTTCTGCCCGCGGCAGTCGTCATCTCCAGTGGCGATGAGGAATCCCATGCTCACCCGCGCAGCGACACGCTCGGCACCATCGGCCTGTATGGAAGGCCGCCGCGTCCGCTCATTTTTAGTACGGAACTCTCCCGTAGCGGCCGCGAACGGGAAAGCACCGCCGTCCTTAAGAAAATCGCCGTTCTGCGCCAGCAGCTTGCGAAGGCGCCGAGCATCGAGAAAGTTCGTGAACTGTTGCCGCTCTACGACGCCCAGGTAGACGAGCTGAAGAAGCGCAACATCACGGTGTATGGGGCTATCAATCTACGCAGTGACGGCAAGCGAGTCGTGATGGCCTATCGTCTTGAAGAAGACCGGGTGAATGGCAGCAGGTTGGCCGAATGGGATATCTATCGGCTTGAATCCAACGCGAGCGGCCGACTCGAATATGTAACATAAACAAACCACTGTGTGGATCACACGGGTGTGAGGTCCGAATCCCATGAGTCCGCGGGAAACGGTTGCTCCGGCCAGTTGCCGCTCGTGAGCCTGCGCGACAATCCATTCATAGAGCGGCCGCCTGTCGTGTTTATCTGCTTCCCCGACATAGATCGTCAGCCGGCAACCCTGTTCAACGCGCATCGATCATTTCCAGAGCAGATAGGCGGTGAAGTATCCGAGCCACACGGCCGCGAGGCTCAGCAGGATATGGCCGACAACATTCCCGAAGGCCAATCCTAGTTCCCCATCCCGCAGCAGGTTCATCGTGTCGTTGCCGAATGCCGAGAACGTGGTGAATCCACCGAGTATTCCCACCATGAGAAAGGCTCGGGTTTCTGCTGAAACCACGCCTCGATGATCGGCGAGCTCGGCAAGAAAGCCGATCAGCGCGCAACCGACAATATTGACCGCCAAGGTGCCGAAGGGAAATTGGATGTTCTTGCTGAGTTGTTGAACATAGCCGCTCATGAGGTAACGAAGGATCGAGCCGATGAAACCGCCTGTGCCGATAAGGAAGATGGTACGCAGATGCGGCCTGCTCCAGAAAGATCGGTTCGCTTGCCGGCCTATTGTACTGAAGTTGTCTCACCGAGTCACGCGGCGAAGGGGCTTGCCACGGCAGAGATGGTCGAAATGGAACGTGTCGTAGTACAATCCTGACGCCGGTTACTGGACGAATGGTCGAATGATCGATATCTACACCGATGGCGCTTGCAGCGGGAACCCCGGACCCGGCGGGTGGGGAGTCTTGGTGCGAGAGGGAAACACTGAAACGGAGCTTTGTGGCGGCGAGCCCTCGACGACGAACAACCGGATGGAACTGCTCGCCGTCATCGAAGCGTTGCAGTCATTTACGCAGCCGATGCAGGCACGGGTCCATACCGATTCGCAATATGTCCAGAAAGGCATCAGTGAGTGGATCCACAGTTGGAAACAGCGTGGGTGGAAGACGGCTGGGAAAGACGCGGTGAAGAATGAAGACTTGTGGCGGCGACTCGATGCGTTGGCGGCCAAGCATACACTGGAGTGGTACTGGGTCAGAGGGCACAACGGGCATCCGGAGAATGAACGAGCGGATGCGCTTGCTCGAGCCGGTCTTGAGCAATCTCGCACTGTCACGAAGAAAGTCAGTGCGCCGGTTTCCGCACCGGTTGCCCGACCCACGGAGACGCAGCGATCAGTCAGCGCTCCTGCGATCCTCGACATTCAGCATGCCACCGTTTATCGAGGCGATACCTGCCTCTTCTCGGATTTCTCCTTCGCGTTGCATGCTGGGGAACATGCGGTGATTCTCGGCCCCAATGGAGCGGGGAAATCGACGCTCCTTCAGTTGTTATCGGGTGAAGTCCATGCGATGCCGAAAGATGAAACACGATTGGCTCTTTTCGGTGAAGACCAATGGAACGTCTGGGAGGTGCGGAAGCGGATCGGCATCGTGTCGCATGATCTTCAACGGGACTATTTGATCTGTGCCGAGGGGCTGAACGTAATTCTTTCCGGCTTCTATGCGAGCAACGACACCTATGCGTATCAAGAGTTCAGTAAGACCCAGATTGTTCGCGCACATGAGGTGATGCAGGAACTCGGCATTGCCTCGTTGGCTCGTCGCCGGTTCGGCCATCTGTCGACCGGTGAGCAGCGGCGATTTCTCCTTGGGCGAGCGCTCGTGCATGATCCGCCGGTACTGGTGCTGGACGAACCCACAAGCGGTCTCGACCTCAAAGCCTGCTTTCAATACCTCGATCTCGTGCGTACGCAGATCAGCAAAGGCAAGACCGTGCTGCTGGTGACGCACCACCTGCATGAAATCCCACCGGAGATCGATCGAGTGATCTTCCTTAAAGAAGGGAAGATGGTTGAGGATGGCCCCAAGTCAACCGTGCTGACCAGCGAGCAGGTCAGCAGCCTTTTTGGTAGTAAGATTTCCCTCGTGCAGGCCAACGGGTGGTATCAGGCCCTGCCAGGATAGGCTTCGTTTTCTTTCATCTGGCCAAAACCTCCGCTTTTTTGACGAACCTCGTTTCGAGCGATAGGCTTCAGCTGCTGCTATTTCTTCCGAGCCTAACATGGATCAGGATCTCTCGACATCCAAGAGGCGGCGGACCCTCACCTCGCTCCGTTTCGGACTAGCCTCGTGCTTGATAGCGCAGGTCTTTGTCAACTCGGCGTGGGCTGAAACGTGGGTTTGTACTCGACCAGGGCAATCGGACCTGTACACGGATCGGAGCGGCCCAGGCTGCAGACCGCTGGGCGAAGCCAGAACGTATTCGCCGTTGGAAGTTCTCCCGGTGCCGCATGCTCCACAAGCGGCGATTCTTGCGCCACCGGTCCCTGGCATTGCGCCTGCTGACCGTCCGCTGGAGCTCCAAAGGAGGAAACCACCGCCCTTTTCCGAGGTTTCTCAGCCGATCCCTCTCTTGAGCGTTGGCCAAGACAAGGTCGGCTCTATTACCGGTTCCTGGACCGGATTTGTGGCGCACCTCATAGTCGGGTACAAAGCCGACGGAAAGGGACCTGAAATCCTTGGCGATTCGAACCTGTTGCCCACGGCCCTGCACTCATTTCATACCGCAGTCGCAGTGGCTACGGGGGCGGTAGGATACGATCCTGGATATCTGACGGTGCGCATCCTGGTTCCGTCTCGACTGAATGGGCCCAGCGCGGGAGGGATGTTTGCGGTGGGCATCGCCGCAGCCTTGCTCGGCGATCCGATCCGCCGGGATGTCTGCATGTCCGGGACGATCGAGCCGGACGCGGAGATTCAAGCCGTGGGGAGGCTCGTGGACAAGATGAATGCCTGTCGGGACCTTCGAAAAACCACCATGATCGTGCCGGATGGATCGGACAACAGCCACCTCAATTTCACCGGAGCCGAGCGAGCCATTCAGGTGATTCAAGTGCATACACTCGCGGAGGCGTACAGCGCCGCGACTGGTCAAGTCTTGCGTCAAGTTCCTCACAATTAGCCAGGAGGTTCCTGGTGCAGAATCACGATTCAAGGAAAGAGCCCACCATGACGGAAATGATGATGAAGTTGGCAGGGGTGCTGATGTTGACTTTCGTCTTGTTTGTGTCCACCGCTTGGCCGGCCGAGCCTGTCACAATCAATTCGTTGTTCACTTATCCGGAAGTGTACAGGATGAAAGTCGTGCAGGTGGAAGGCACGGTGCGGAACTACCACATGAATCACTTTATCGGTCACAATACGAAGCTCGAGAAGTGCATCCAGCATTTCATGGTTGATGACGGCACCGGAACGATTCAGGCCAGTTATGCAACACTCTGTGGAAGTGGAGTGAATCCCGTCATGCTTCAAGACGGGGATCGCATCACAATCGAGGGGCACTATTTGGGAACATTGGATGTGAGATCGGTGAGGAAACACTGAGTGCGGGGTCTTCTGACGATTCGGGATTGAGTATCAGGAATTCACTTACTTCTTCCGAAATCCAAAAAATGCTCCGGCGCCGGCGGCGCCGGCCGCCGGCAGGTATCCCGTCAGCACATCTTTGAAGCCCTGTGCTTTGCCTCGCGCCCAATCGAGCGTGCGAGTGACATCCGCCTGAATCAAGGTCATATCTAGATGGATCCAACCGGTGGTCTTGAGGACGGCGATAATCACCAGCAATGAGGCGGCGACCAACACGGCGAGCTTCACGGTTTTCCGGACCGCCCATCCGAGCAAGAACCCCCCGAGGAAGCTGGCTCCCCCGCGGGCCAGCGCCGGCGACATCATATCGGTGAGCCAGGCGCCGATTCCGGCGACGGTGGTCGCGCTGGCGGCGAGAAACGATTTGGCGGCCCAAGGCGGATCGGACGCGAGCGTGCCCAGCGTCTTTGCCAAAAATCCGGTCTGAGGTCGAGGGGGTACGTTGGTCATAGTCGATTGGTGTCGAACGTGTTGCAGGCAGACGGATCACCGGACTCGAAGCCACGTTTGAGCCACGTCATCCGCTGTTCGGAAGATCCGTGGGTCCAGCTTTCCGGTTGAACTTGACCACGCGACATCTTCTGCAAGCGATCATCTCCGATGGCGGCCGCCGCGCGCAAGCCTTCCTCGAAATCGCCGGGCTCGATCAAGTTTCGCTCATGCTTGGCATGGTGACCCCAGACGCCGGCGTAGCAATCGGCTTGGAGTTCCATCCGGACTGAGAGCGCGTTTCCTTCCGCCTCGGACACTTGTCGTTGGAGGCGGTGCACCTTTTCCGCGACGCCGAGGAGATTTTGCACGTGATGGCCGACTTCGTGAGCGATGACGTAGGCCTGTGCGAAGTCTCCCGCCGCACCAAGACGATGCGCCATTTCATCGAAGAAGGCAAGATCCAAATAGACCCGATGGTCGCCGGGACAATAGAATGGACCCACGGCCGACGATGTGGTGCCGCATGCCGACTGCACGGCCCCGGAAAAGAGAACCATCCGTGGATCCTGGTACCGCGGACCGAGGAGATTGCGCCAGGTGGTTTCAGTGTCCGCCAAGACGATGGAGGCGAACCTGCCGAGTTGGTCTTTCGGGGCGCCGACCGAACCTGGCTCCGATGGGGCCGACGGAGCCATTGTATCGGTCATGCTTTGGACACCGGTGAGGAGATTCAGGACGGTTACGGGATTGACGCCCGTGAAGTAACTGACGGCGAGTGCCAGCACGATGGTACCGATACCGAGGCCGCCTCTCCTTCCGATGCGGGCCGGACCCATGCCGCGACGATCTTCAACGTTGTCGCTTTCGCGTTGGTCTTCGATACGCATAGCCGCGCTCCCTTATGCTCTTCACGATCAGTCCGATTCCTTTTCCATCGACTGAATGAATTTGTCGGCCTCGGCGATGGATCGGTTCATGTCCTTCACCAACTGATCGACCTGTGCGTCGACTTTCAAGAGTTCACCTTTGATGGCGGCGAGCGCCCGCGCGTTCAAGTTGTGTTTCAGGTACAGCACCTGATCGCGTAACGGTTTGAGAACCGGTTCAATCCGCTGTTCGGCCCGTTTCATGGCCGCGAGCATATCGCGGTAGCGGCTTTTGGTCTGAGTGAGTTTGGCTTGGCTCTTCCGGCGCAGGTCGGCGCTCGAATATTGACCGAGTTCTTCTTCCCACTCCGAAAAGAGCGCGTCGGCCACGCTTTCGACGTCGGCAATTTTCTTTCGAACCGCTGCGGCACTGTCCTCGCTGGTTTCCAGCTCACCGTTCAACTTCTTATAGGTGGCCTCGAGGTCTCCGCCTTCATAGGAGACGACCTTGCCGAATTGTTCCAGCGTGCTCTGAATGTCTTTCTTCGCGTCTTCCTGTGCGTCCCGCGCCGATTTGACGCGGGTGCTCAAGATGTCGCGTTTGGCATAGCCCATTTTCTCCATGGTGGCCAAGTAGGCTTTATCACAGGAGACAAGACCGAATGGCATGACCAGCAGCATGACTGTCAGCAGGACTCTCAACATGATCACCTCTTGGACCGGATGTATGGTGGAGAGACGGTACCTCTGAAACACCACCCTGAGATGTCGCATCATAACCGATGCCTGGAGAGGGTGAAAGCCCCTCAGTTCGTCACGCGTACGAACGACGGTATAGAAACAACGTCGCCATCGCGCTATAGTGTAAAGATGCGATTCACGTCTTTCCATGCGCGGTGCCTTGCGTCCCTCGTCATGATCACGGCGGCGTGTGCGTCACCGCGGGTGATTCCGGAATCACTCGAACCGCTTGTCGATCGAACGGTCACGTTTCGTGAAGTCGTCACCGCCCCCGATTCATACCAAGGCAAGATCGTGGTATTCGGCGGCGAGGTGTTGAAGGCGAAGCGACTGAAGGACGGCACCCAGATCGAGCTGTTGCAGTTGCCGCTTGACAAGGGTGAAAGACCGGTATTCGATCGTCAACAATCCCAGGGGCGGTTCCTCGCGATCCAACAAGAGTTTCTCGATCCTGCGACCATTGCCGCCGGGACCAGCATGACGATCGTGGGTGAATTGTCGAAAGCGAAGGTCGAACATCTCGACGATGTCGAATATCGATACCCTGTCGTAATCGTGAAATATCTCCATGCCTGGCCTGCTCGATCCGAGGGAGCGGCCCATCCCTATCCCTCCCCCCGGTTTTCGATCGGGATTGGAGGAGGAACGGGCGGAAGAATCGGCGGAGGCGGTGGATTCGGGATCGGGTTTTGATTTAAGACGATCGTATTAGCCCTTCTTTCCTGCCTGTATTTCGATGACATGTGTCGCCGTGCACGCGCCGTGCAGGCCAACGGCCGCACAGTCCACTTGCGTGGGACGAATGGGCATGATATCCAAGTATATGTAGGAATGCTGAACACAGTCCCTTTGTGAAGGAGATCGTCACATGAAGCAGAAACGGCACATCTCAAAACGGAAGGAGAGGGTCACACTGTCCCTTTCCGCCGATATGGTCGAACGATTGCGAACCGTCGTCTACTGGAGCCCCAAGTTGACGCTCACTGGTGTGGTCGAGACCGCGATACAGTCGGCGCTCAAGAAGTTGGAGAAGGGAAAGCGGTTTAAGAAGAGAAAGGGAAAACTTCCGGTCGGCCGTCCGCGCAAGAACCAGTCCTCATAACACGCAATTGAGTGGGGACGGGACGAGGGATAGAGCGCTGACCAGAATGTCATGATATCTCGAAACCTCGAATGAGCGCAAGGTTCGCATCGGTGCCGTTCAAACGGGATCTGCTGGTAATTCTGCTGCTCATGGGCTGTGTCGGCTGCGATCAATTCACCAAAGACGTTGCCCAACGGTACTTGGCCTTTGAATCTCCTCGGTCGTGGTTCCACGATACGATCCGTCTGGAATATGCTGAGAACACAGGGGCTTTCTTGAGCCTCGGAGGAGGACTTTCGGACGAGTGGCGCATCATTCTCTTCCAAGTATTCCCCGCACTCTGGCTTGTCGGATTGGCGGTGTTTCTCTTCATGACCAAGCAGATGCCGATGGGGGTGGCCATTGCCTGGAGTCTCGTCCTTGCAGGAGGTCTCGGCAATCTGGTTGATCGCATCGTGCATGACGGCCGCGTGATTGATTTTCTGAATCTCGGCATCGGTTCCCTGCGTACCGGCATCTTCAATGTGGCCGATCTCTGCATCACCATCGGTGTTGCGTTGCTGGTCTTTCATGCATTCCAGCCATTGCGAACATCAGCGCGGGAATAGTCGGGACTCCGGTTCTATACCCCACTCGCTTCTAGTCACTCAATCCCTCCGAATATAGGCTTGACCTCGGTGGAACTGGTACGTAGAAAAGAAATGGAAAGTCTCCTGGCAGATTTGAACCAGTTCCGGTTCTCTATGTGAGAAAGGGGTGTGTGATGAGAAATCTCGCTTTGGCTACAGCCTGTCTGGTCCTGTTGACGGGTGTGACAAGTTGCTCGCCAGTAGGGAGCGGCCTGCTCGGCGGAGTCCTGGGCGCCGGAGCGGCCGGCGGCGGCTACGAATACCACCTGAAGCGCCAGAAAGATCGAGTGGAGGAGGACTTTAAAGCCGGGAAGATCGATCAAAAGGAATACGAGATCCGCAAAGACCAGATCGCGCGTGATTCGTTTTTCCAAAAGTAGGACCTGGCGGCTGATTTAGCGAGGGGAATAGAAGACTAGCGCGTCTGCATCATGCGTCCCACCATACCAATGCCGATACCGAGAAAGAGGTAACCGACGATCACATTGAGCATGACTACGGCTTGGCAGATGGGATGGACCGGTTGGTATTCCACGAGCGCCAGCGAAGAGGTCACGTTGATGGCGTAATAAAATCCTGACCACAAGGGAATCCAGGCCGAGGGCGTGATATTGCCCATCGGTTCCAGCCAATTCAGACGGAAGAACAGTTCGTACAGCAAGCTGAAGACCGCGAGTGCTCCACCGATCCATGCGATCCAGCGCGGGATGCTTGTGCCGAAATTGCTCGTTACCTTCCATGTCGAAAGAGCCAACGGATGCTTGCCTTGCATCTTAGACCAGACCAGTCGCGCGTTTCGCTCGTTGACGTATTGCGTTTCCGAAGCGTCTAACTCTCCGGCCTCGGCGAATGAATTGTTGGCCCGTGAGTAGGCCCGCACGGCAAGATGTTGCATCCGATGTTGGTCCGGTCCCGAGGCCATTCCAGCGGCTGCTTGTTCCGCGACCCGGCCGGCACTGGAAAAGGCTCGTCCGGCTTGCGTGAATTGTTGCAGCCAATGGAGGTGCTGACCGGCAGTGTGGTAGGCCTGTACTGACTTGGCAGGATCCTGGTTTTCCAGAAAATGGGCTGCGGCGAGATAGTACTGGGCCGCCCGGAGTACATCTGCATGCGAGTCGTGCCGAGTAAGAGCGTCGGCTTGTTTGAGTACGTCGTCAGCCGATTGAATCGTTGAAATCTCAAGCGAGCGCTGCTGAGAATCGAGTCGCGCAACGGAATCTGAGTACGACGGATCGCTCATCAGTATTTTCCAAGGGCGCCATGGTACTCCAAGCTGGGGCTGACGCGAAAGGGGGAATTGCCTTCGTCGAATGGGAAGCGAAGATGGAATCCGTCAGAGCTGAAGCGTCAGAAAGATAAAGATAGGGTAGAAGAGTAAAGCCGGAAAGATTGATCAAAAGGGAGATACGCAAAGACTAGATCACCCCATTCGTCCAAGTTTTTGGAATGTCTGTAATCGATCGATGGCGAGGAGGATGCGGTGGGCAAAGGTGACAGCCAAACTCGAGAATCTTGAGCAATGAAGTTGATGATCTCGTGGAGGTCCCGGCGTGCTACTGCTGTCCAGACGATTGTTGCCACTTCGCGATGTTCCGCTTGACCTACTCGTGAGAAATTATTTTCCAGGCGGTGAGTTCTTTGAGCCCACGATCTACGGGTTGACGGAAGTAAAGCTCGCACATAATGTCTTCCACCGAAGACTTGTCCGGCATTTGCTTAATCATCTTGAGCACTGCTTGCTTAGTCCCGTTGGGCATAAGTTCCCTCGCTAAGATGTGTGCCACATTGTCCTATATCTGCTCCACTTCGGCAATGATCGTGTGATACCCGCTCGCGCCGGCTGGTTGGGGGCGCACGATTTCTGCGATCTGAAGCTGGCCCTTGGTATCCGTTGCGCGCACGACGGTTTGAAATTTCCCCGGCTTTGGCGGTCGCCACGTGTAGGTCCAAATCACCCAGGAATAGGGCGACATGGGCGGTTCGATTTTACACTCATTCCAGGTTCGGCCGGCATCGAAGCTCAACTCTACTTTGCTGATGCTGTTCGGTCCGCCGAACGCGATGCCTCGGAAGGTATGCTCCGGTCCGCGCAAGGTTTGGTAATGTCCTGGCGAGTCGATACGCGAAAAAATCTTGATGGTCCCATCATCGGTCCAGCCTTTGCGCTGCCAATAGCCCTTATAGTCGCCGGGATACACTTCGATCTCGACGATCCATTTCACGTTTTTGATGCCGTAGAGACCCGGCACCAGGAGGCGGAGCGGAAAGCCATGCTCTTTGGGCAGTTTCTCGCCGTTCATAAGAAACGCCAACATCACATCATCCTGCATCGCGCGGGTGAACGGGATGCTGTCGTCGTAGCCGTCGATCCCACGGAAGACGACATCGCGCGCCATCTCCGTGTCAACGCCGCAGTCGAGGAGCAGCTTCTTGAGCGAGATGCCGCGCCACGTCGCTGTTCCGAGACTATCGCCGCCGGGCAAGGTGTCGATGCACATGAGCGTGGAGATCTGATCATAGGAATCGCGGTTCAAAATGTCGCGCCAGCCAAGTGACATCGGGGTTTGCACCGAGCCTTTGATGTGAAGTTTCCACTGCTCGATATTCAACTCGCGCGATGCCGAGACGGCTCCGTCGGCATAGTTGACGACGTAGAATTTGGAGTTGGGCGTGAAGTAGGTTGTCTCGCGCGGCGGGACGGCGAACATGCGGCCGAACACGCCGCCGACGGCATCGCAGCCGCCGACCGTCCCGGCCAACGTCCCCAATCCTAACGCTTTCAGGAACGCACGACGGCGGATGAAAAATCTATTGTGTGCGTCGATCATTTTTTTGATTATACACCGGGCGGGCTCTTGACTCTTGTGAAATACCTTGTTATCTTCCCGCTTGTTAGTTGGTACTGTGTTCCTGCCTGATGACCGCGCCTGACGGCGAGTCACGGTGCGGTGCCAAAGGGAAACTACCCGAATTTATTTCGAGCGGGTCCCTTGACACGGGGCGATGCACGTTGTATAGTGCGCGGCTCGCGTGAGGAACGCGGTTGTTCTTTGAAAACTGAATAGAGGACGTTGAGCAAGGTGTAAGGTGTATTGAAGTGGTGGCCCTTGGTCCAATTCTAAAGAACACCTATTTTTGAGAGTTTGATCCTGGCTCAGAACGAACGCTGGCGGCGCGCCTAATACATGCAAGTCGAGCGAGAAGACGTAGCAATACGTTTGTAAAGCGGCGAACGGGTGAGGAATACATGGGTAACCTACCCTCGAGTGGGGAATAACTAGCCGAAAGGTTAGCTAATACCGCATACGACTCTTGGTCTGCGGATCGGGAGGGAAAGCGATACCGTGGGTATCGCGCTCCTGGATGGGCTCATGTCCTATCAGCTTGTTGGTGA